>NZ_SCOH01000003.1 GCF_005503445.1 Chitinivorax sp. B
CCGTCACGCCAGCTGGCTGTGTCATGAGTGTGTTGGTCGATTGCGTACAGATCTGGTCGGCCGCAGATGACGGCCAACCAGCAGGGGGCGGATCAGGTCATGGGCTAGTCATCAGCAAAATGGACGGCAGCTTGATCAGCACATTTAGAATTTGAATTGGCATATATTTACCACTTGCCTGAAAATTGATATTCAGCAAGATGAAATTGATTGGCTGAGTGAGATTTCCGCAAAAATAGTCAGCAATTCGAGTGGGCATGCACTATAAGCAATGCCGAAGTTTGATGCAAAGACATTCAAATCAATGAAATTATCAATTAATCATTAATTTCTGAATATCGTGTTTCAGTAAATTAATGAATGGCTATTCACCAGCAGGGGTAACAACACCCACATACCATTGAATACAATATGGAAAAATCAGCATGGCCAAGCAGGTTGATTGAGTCGATGGGCAAGGATTTGCGTGACCAATCGGACACTTAAAACCGAATATTAAGATGGAGTGAAATGAAATCAAGTTTTGCAGTTGCTATTGTTATTTAGAAAAACACCCCTCACCATTTGCAATCAGTGAGGGGTGTTTTACATCGATCTGGCGCTGTTGCACAAATCCGTGCGCGTAGTGGGACTGGTAAGCTAGTCACATGACCAAGCCACGCCGAAGCAGTACCGAACTACCAACTGGAAAGCCTATAACCAAGTCCTGATCCAGTGCGGCGCCCTGTCCATCTGGCTGGACACGGGCATGACATGACAGGCAAGGCCGCAAGGAAAGCGAGGTCGGGCACCAACCCACAACGATGCGGCCATTCAATTCTGTTTGACCATCAAGAACCTGTTCGGCCTGGCGTTGCGACAAACCATTGGCTTCATCCAAAGTCTGCTCAAGCTGGCAGGACTGGAGCGCCCCGGACGACAGCACGCCGTGCCGGCATCAGCAGACGTTGCAAGTCAACATTCCCTTCCAGAAAAGCTCAGGTGCGCTGCACCTGTCGGTCGATAGTACCGGCATCAAAATGCTGGGCGATGGCGCTTTCGATACCCAGGCTTGCCATGAGGCGATTGCGGCACGGGGCGCGATTGGGTGCATCCCCACGCGCAAGCATGCTCGGCCGTGGAAAGGAAGCTCGCTGGGCGTGCTGGCTCGGAACGAGATGCTAGGCGCCACCAAGCGACTTGGCTGGGCCGTCCATACACGGTGGCGGTGGCATCAATCTGTTGGGGAAAGGGGAAACTCATCCTGCACTGGATTTATGCAACAGAGCCTATGCATCCCAACAAAAGATTTGAGTCCCTTGGGTATTCTGCACATCACAGGCCAGCCATCAGGCTACCTGATACTGCCACCACAAAATCATCTCACGCTTTGATCCAGGCTATAGTGGTTGTCTTGCAGTGGCGCAGGATTCACAATGCCGATGGGTTTTGGTGACTGGATCCAAGAGCCTGTTCAAAATCTGTGATGAGCGGTAATCAGCGGAATGAAGCGCAGCGCAAAAACCGTGGTGCATGTGCGATGCATGAGGATGTTGAGCAGCACATGAGCCCCGATCATGGTCACGCAATAAGACATCAAACATCTAGGACACGCTATCTGCGCCCATTACGCCAAGACCAATCTCACGTTGAACAGCTTGATGCCCACTGCAAATGCAATCTTACTGAAACCGGTTTGGGAACCCGATCTGACAAATGTGGTCAAGCAATCATCCTGGCCGAGATCCGCTGGATTGATGTCGTACCAAGACAGTTCGCTGAAACCACCTCAGCTCACTACCGCCAACATCGAATTCAGCCGGCCTTTGGCCAAACCGTTGTGCATATCCGGTGACTTGCCGGACCTACCCATTTTCAAGAAAAGGAGCTGCATGAAACCGCAACTCACCCTGCCTTTGCTGGCTTGTCTGGCCACACCCACCTTCGCGGCCGATGATCGTCTGGCAGAGATCCTGGCACGTGGCACGCTGCGCATCGCCACCACCGGCGACTATCAGCCGTTCAGTTACAAAAACCCGCTCACTGGCGATTATGAGGGACTGGATATTGATCTGGGCCGACAGTTGGCCAAAGAGTTGGGAGTCAAGCTGGAATGGGTACCGACCACTTGGCCCAAGCTGATGCCCGACTACGAGGCCGGCAAATTCGACATCGCCATGAGTGGCGTATCCATCAGCCTGGATCGGCAGAAGAAAGCACTGTTCTCCATTCCCTATTTACGCGATGGCAAAACACCAATTGCCCGTTGCGCTCAGGCTGACCGTTTTCAGACCTTGTCCCAGATCGATCATCCAGAGGTCAACGTGATCGTCAACCCTGGTGGCACTAACGAACGCTTTGCCAAAACCAACCTGCGTCAGGCCAAGCTGACTGTACATCCAGACAACACCACCATCTTTGAGCAAATTGAAGCCGGCAAGGCAGATGTGATGATCACCGATGCCATTGAAACCCGTTTGCAGGCCAAATTGCGCCCCACACTCTGTGCCATTCATCCCAGCCAGCCATTTACTTTCTCGGAAAAGGCTTTTCTGTTGCCGAATGATTTTCGCTGGAAAGCCTGGGTTGATCAGTTTTTGCACCAGGTACAGGAACGTGGCGCCCTGACCCGACTACAGGAACGCTGGCTGAATTGGCCTTGGCTGGCCCAAACCCCACAGGGCGAATTGGACCAGTTGTTGGCGCTGATGAACGAACGCCTGAAGCTGATGCCCGATGTCGCCCGCTACAAGTGGAATGACCAGTCCCCGGTAGAGGATTTGCCACGTGAAAAAATAATTCTGGATGGCTTGGTGAAACAGGCAGCGGAAGCCAAGGTTGCGCCGGAGCTGGCGACCACCTTTTTCCGCGCCCAGATCGAAGCCGCCAAGGTGATCCAGCGCAAATTGATTGATGATTGGCGCCAAAGCCAACCAGGCCGATTCGAGGATATTCCAGATCTGAAAACCGAAATTCGCCCACGCCTGGACGACCTGACAGCCAAGCTGATCCAGGCACTTGCCCGTAATCAGGCTACCCTGGCTGACCCGACCAAGCGACAGATTGTGGCTACAGCTGCAAAACGTTGGGTGCCAGCCAGCAATTGGGGAGATGCGGCATACACCGCAACCCAGCCCTTGCTGACTGCCCGATAAAGCACCGCCAATACAGCGCCATGCGTTACATGTAATGATGGCATCGATTGAAACTGGGTCACCCAGCAGGTTCAATCGATGCCTCATGTCGCAACTGACCACACCAGTGTTTGCAACATGGGCTCACAGCAGCATGCCGAAACCAGCGGCTCCCCATTCATATACTTGGCGGCATCGCTGATGACTGAATCAGGTAGTGCGCCCCCCACATAAAAAAGCCCGTGCCCAAAGCGGTACGGGCCGTCTACAAAATCTCAGCGATTCGGTTGGGGCGTAATACGCAGATAAGGCTTGATCACCTTGTGCCCTTTCGGGAACTTCTCGGCAATCACGGCCGGATCCTGCAGTGAAGGCACAATCACTACATCCTCACCATCCTTCCAGTTGGCCGGTGTTGCCACGCTGTGATATTCGGTCAATTGCAGCGAATCGATCACCCGCAGCAATTCATCAAAATTACGACCCGTGCTGGCTGGGTAGGTGATGATCAGGCGAACCTTCTTGGCAGGGTCAATCACGAAAACTGACCGTACCGTCGCCGTGGCACTGGCATTAGGATGGATCAGGTCATACAGCAGCGACACCTTGCGGTCATCATCTGCCAGAATGGGGAAATTGACCGTGGTCTGCTGGGTTTCATTGATGTCTTTAATCCACTCATGATGCGATGGGACAGGATCAATCGACAGTGCGATCACCTTCACATTGCGACGGGTAAACTCCTGCTTCAGCTTTGCTACTGTACCCAGCTCAGTCGTGCAAACCGGTGTAAAATCAGCGGGATGCGAGAATAGCACGCCCCAGCTGTCACCCAACCATTGGTGGAACTTGATCGGACCTTCGCTGGAGTCTTGAGTAAAATCCGGTGCGGTATCGCCTAAACGCAAACTCATGGTGGATTCTCCTGGATATGTGATGGTGCTGTGCAATGACGGCAAACGTGCAAACCAGATTACGCGACAGTCAGAATTCATCAAAAGAATATTGAATCGAACATTTATTCTTTTTAGTTATTTTAGATCAGACTTCCTATCGCGACTATAGCTTAGCAATGTCGGACAAAAAGTTATATAAAAATCATATTTCATTATTTGTGGATATATAACACTTACCCCTAGACTGCGCTCATGACTCGACCCGGTTCCATTCTCGGTCGATATACATCCAATCAGACTGAGAGAGGACTCCCCATGACGCACCACCACTGGTTCACTGCACTTGCCCTATCTGCCACGCTGCTAACGCAATCTGCCATTGCCGCCAGTGTCTCGCTATTGAATGTCTCCTATGACCCGACACGTGAGTTGTATCAAGATTTCAACAAGGCATTTGCACAGCATTACAAGCAAAAAACCGGTGACGACGTTTCGGTGAAAACATCACACGGTGGTTCAGGGAAACAAGGACGGGCAGTCATCGACGGCTTGGAAGCCGATGTGGTCACGCTAGCACTGGCTTATGACATCGACGAAATTGCCGAACGCGCCAAACTGATTGATCCCGCCTGGCAAAAGCGCCTGCCACACAATGCCTCACCTTACACGTCCACCATTGTGTTTCTGGTACGAAAAGGCAATCCCAAGCAAATCAAGGATTGGCCCGATCTGGTGAAACCAGGTGTGCAGGTGATCACCCCCAATCCGAAAACCTCTGGTGGAGCGCGCTGGAACTACCTTGCTGCATGGGGCTTTGCCTTGAAGCAACCTGGTGGAAGCGATGCAAAGGCTAAGGATTTCGTACAAAAATTGTATAAGAACGTACCCGTGCTGGATTCAGGTGCACGCGGGTCAACCACCACATTTGTCGAGCGAGGTATTGGCGACGTCTTGCTGGCCTGGGAAAACGAGGCCCTGTTGGCGATCAAGGAATTAGGCCCCAATAAATTCGATATCGTCGCCCCTCCACTGTCAATTCTGGCAGAACCACCCGTCTCGGTAGTAGACAAAAACACCGCAAAACACGGTACCACAGCCGTTGCCAAAGCCTATCTGGACTATCTCTATACGCCAACCGGCCAGGAAATCGCTGCCCAGAACTACTATCGCCCGATTGACGCCAAAGTGGCAGAGAAATACGTCAAACAATTCCCGGCAGTCACCCTGTTCAAAATCGATGAGCTATTTGGCGGCTGGCGAAAGGCCCAGAAAACCCACTTTACCGACGGCGGCGTGTTCGATCAGATCTATGGCGTCAAATAATCGACCCGCGCCTGTGGCATGATGCGCGACGCAGTATCCAGATTGATGTCTACCGACATGGTCGAATTGGTCAAGCCTCATTCAGATCAATGTCCGTATCGAACAGACAGCCTGTCAAAGGCCGCCTTTTTCCACAACCGAGGAGAAGCAATGCGTATTGAAACCCTGGCCGTCCACGGTGGTTACAGCCCCGACCCCACCACCAAGGCGGTTGCCGTCCCGATCTACCAGACCACCAGTTATGCCTTCGATAGTACTCAGCACGGCGCCGATTTGTTCGATCTCAAAGTGCAGGGCAACATCTACACCCGCATCATGAACCCCACCACCGATGTTCTGGAAAAACGGATGACAGCATTGGAAGGCGGCGTTGGCGCCTTGGCGCTGGCGTCCGGCCAGGCGGCCATTACCTATGCCATCCTCACCATTGCCGAATCCGGTGACAACATCATCGCGACCAGCACGTTGTATGGCGGCACTTACAATCTGCTGGCCCACACCTTGCCGCAGTATGGCATTCAAACCCGGTTTGCCGATTATCGTGAACCCGCCAGCTTTGAAAGACTGATTGACGAGCACACGAAGGCAATTTATGCCGAATCCATTGGTAACCCACTGGGTAACGTCGTGGATATTGGCGCCCTGGCTGACATCGCCCATCGACACGGCATTCCGCTGATCATCGACAATACAGTTGCCACACCCTACCTATGTCGGCCATTCGAACATGGCGCTGATATAGTCGTTCACTCCCTGACTAAATATCTGGGTGGTCACGGTAACAGCATTGGCGGTGCCATCGTCGATTCCGGCAAGTTCCCATGGGCAAAGCACAAACAACGCTTCAAACGACTGAATGAGCCGGATGTCAGCTACCACGGCGTAGTCTATACCGAAGCGCTTGGTACCGCTGCCTACATCGGTCGTGCGCGGGTTGTACCACTACGGAATATGGGTGCCGCCCTCAGCCCGTTCAACAGCTTCCTGATCCTGCAAGGTATCGAAACCCTGGCATTACGCATGGATCGTATCAATGACAATACTCTGGCCATCGCCAGACACCTGGCACAGCATCGCCAAGTGGAATGGGTGCAGTACGCCGCGCTGCCAGACAATCCATCCAAGCATCTGGTGGATCGTTACTTAGGTGGCAAGGCATCGGGCGTACTCAGCTTTGGCATCAAAGGAGGGGCGGAAGCCGGCGGGCGTTTTATCGATGCGTTGCAGCTGGTCACCCGTCTGGTCAACATCGGCGATGCCAAATCGCTCGCCTGCCACCCTGCCAGCACCACCCACCGTCAATTGTCGCCAGATGAGCTGAAGAAGGCGGGTGTCAGCCCTGACATGGTACGACTATCGATTGGTATCGAACACATCGAGGATCTATTGGCCGATATCGATCAAGCATTGAACAAATCACGTTGACCCCTATTCAGGATTGCCATTATCACAATGACAACCGGCATCGGCACTGCAATTACAGCCGTTCTGCTGACAGTTCAACAACACTGAACAGGTGGATGATCGCACCAAGAATAGCAACAACCCCTGCCCGCCAAGCAAGGGTTGTTGATACCCACGATGGGCCGCTGTGCTTTCATGTCAGGAGGGGAAAAATGGCAGAACGCTACCCTAGTGACGATATCCCTTGTCAAACCACCCTTTGCTGAATGATCAATACAAATGAAAAAACTCAAAATCCAAAGTCTGATTTGGATGAATGCAGCCAAAGAAGCTGGTAGCTGTATGCAATATGGATTACTGGATGCCTGCCGCCAGGGCCTCTGGTGGCGGTCCGCGTTATGGTGTGTGCTGGTCACAATCGGTTGGCTTTGGCTGTATGTGAAACAGGCTGGCATTTTCCTCGAACTCAGTGGGGTGGTGGCGCTGGTATCGTTCTTCGGCCTGTTTGGTACGACTTTGGCCGGGTTCGGCGGTACCGGTGGCAGTGTTGTGGCAATGGGCAATATACCTGGCGCACTGGCCTCCAATCTGGCATCCGGGCTTGCCAGTCTGGGACCTTTTATTCAGGCCGTACTGGCAGCATTGGCCATCGCCATCGCATTCTATGTGTTGCTGTTCCTGTTGGGGGTACTGGTCACGATACAGCTGCCAATTCGCTGGCTATTTCTGCAACGAGCCCAAACGGTGGTTGCCAAACATTATCCTGACTGGGTGCAACCCGCTGCCTCCCTGATAACGCCACCCCCACGCAGTTCAATCAAGACCACACTGGTTGCTTTGCTGAAGCTGTGCATCCCCATCTATGCGTTTTTCTATGTACTGAAATTGATGTTTGCCTGCCCAATCCGATTGCTATATCAGCCCGCTGCCCAAAGCAGCCTGACCGACATCCAGTGTGATGAGCTATATCAACAGCAATCGAAAGTTGTATTGATGCTGGGGCTGTTTCACTTTGTATTGATGGCTATCCCGATAATCAATTTACTCGTACCCGCACTACTATGTACCAGCGTGTGCCATCTGCAACGCCGTGGCTGGATCAACCCGCAGCCAACCGAGATAGCCTGACTTTCCGTCATTCACCGACACATTTCACCGCAAGCTAATAACTTTTTCCGCTAACCATATTCGGAATTATCATTATTTTGCATATGCCAGCTATGGTATGCTGCCCCATCACTACAAATAGGTTGCGATATCAATCAGATACTGCAGCCGGTGTCGCCAGGGCAATGCTTCTTTGCTGCCCTTTCCAGATGCGGCACCCTAATACTGGGGATATCACACCATGTACATCTACGACGAAATCGATCAGCGAATCGTCGATGAACGCGTCGCCCAATTTCGAGATCAGACTCGCCGCTATCTGAGTGGTGAACTGACTGATGACGAGTTCCGCCCGTTGCGCTTACAAAATGGCCTTTACATTCAGCGTCATGCCCCGATGCTGCGGGTTGCCATTCCATATGGTGAGTTGAACACCCACCAGTTGCGCAAACTGGCTCACATTGCACGAACCTATGACCGTGGCTATGGCCATTTCAGCACCCGCCAGAACATTCAATTCAACTGGCCTGCGCTGGAGGCAGTACCGGACATTCTGGCCGAACTGGCCACAGTGCAGATGCATGCAATCCAGACGTCGGGTAACTGTATCCGCAACACCACGACCGATCAGTTCGCCGGCGTAACGGCAGATGAGCTCATTGATCCGCGCCCTTACTGTGAACTGATTCGCCAATGGTCGACTTTTCACCCCGAATTCGCCCATTTGCCGCGAAAGTTCAAGATCGCAGTCAATGGAGCCGTCGATGATCGTGCAGCAGTATGGGTACACGATATCGGGTTGAACCTGCACAAGGATTCCGATGGCAAGGTTGGTTTTCAGGTCATCGTAGGCGGCGGCTTGGGCCGTACACCCATCATCGGTTCCGCTATTCGCGAATTCCTGCCACGGGAGCACCTGCTGACTTATCTGGATGCTGTATTGCGCGTCTATAACCGGTTTGGCAGACGGGACAACAAGTACAAAGCCCGCATCAAGATTCTGGTCAAGGCACTCAGCCCCGAAGTCTTTGCGCAAAAAGTCGAAGAGGAGTGGGCACATCTCAAGGACGGTCCAGCCACGGTACCGCAGGATGAATTCGATCGCCTGATGTCGTTCTTCCAAGGACCCGCTTACGAAAAATTACCGGTGGAAGATGTAGGGTTCCGCACGGCCGTTGCATCGAACAAGGCTTTCAGCAAGTGGGTTGAACGTAACGTACGAGCCCATAAAGTACCCGGCTATGCAGCCGTGACCTTATCATTGAAAGCCACCGGCCCTGCCCCAGGTGATGCCACCGCCGATCAACTGGACACCGTTGCAGACTTGGCAGATCAATACAGTTTTGGCGAATTGCGCGTCAGCCACGAGCAGAACCTGATTCTGGCCGATGTCAAACAAGCAGACCTGCTCACTTTATGGGAAAAGGCCAAAGCCATCGGTTTTGCTACCCCCAATATCGGCTTGCTGACTGACATGATCTGCTGCCCGGGGGGGGATTTCTGCTCACTGGCCAATGCCAAGTCCATCCCCGTGGCTGAAGCCATTCAGCAACGTTTTGAAGATCTGGATTACCTGTATGACATTGGTGACCTGGATCTGAACATTTCCGGCTGTATGAACTCCTGCGGTCATCATCATATTGGTCACATTGGCATTCTCGGTGTCGATAAAAATGGAGAAGAGTGGTACCAGGTTTCAATTGGCGGCGCCCAAGGCAATCGCGCTTCGTTAGGCAAGGTGATCGGCCCCAGCTTTGCCCGTGCTGACATGCCCGATGTCATTGAAAAGCTGATTCATGTTTATCTGAACAAGCGTCACGAAGATGAACGGTTCATCGATACCGTCCGCCGTGTCGGTATCGAGCCATTCAAGGAACATGTCTATGCCAAAGCTCATTAAACAACTCACCATTGTCGACGATCGGTTCACACTATTACGACCTGCCGACGATGGCAGCTTGCCGGCCATCCCAGCTGCAGGCGACATCATCGTACCGCTGACCTGCTGGCAATCCGAGCGTGATCAACTGACATCGCGCAAGGACCTGATCGGTGTGTGGCTGGCACCGGATGATGATCCATCAGAGATCGTGGCAGATTTATCACACTTTGCTGTCGTGGCAGTGGATTTTCCTGCCTTTACCGATGGCCGGGGCTACTCTACTGCTAGGCTGCTACGTGAACGTTACGGTTACCAGGGCGAATTACGCGCAGTTGGTGATGTGTTCAAGGATACGTTGTTCTACCTTGCACGCTGCGGATTTGATGCCTTTGCTGTGCGGCAAGACAAAGATATTGTAGAAGCATTGAAAGGCTTGAGTGATTTCACCGATGCCTATCAAGTTTCTGCAACCCAATCAATCCCATTGTTCCGTCGCCGAGCAGCTCTCCCCTAACAAAGGCGTCTTGCATGGTGCACACTGCCATCAATCAGCCAAGCATGCCACCTTGCATGTCAAAACGGGATCATTTCAACGGCATGTTAAGTTTGGGTTCAGGCAATGCCGCTAAACTGACGCCAGTTTCTTCGCAACGATAGCCAGGAGTTTCCATGTTCAAACAGCTTGCATGCGTCTTAGCCACCGTTGGCCTGATGGCCAGCACAGTCGCCAGTGCGGGCGAAATTGACGGGACCGCTGTGATCGGCGGCGCAGTCGGCGGTGCCTTGGGTACTGCAATCGGCAGCCAGGTTGGTGGCCGAGATGGCGCAATCATCGGTGGTGCGATTGGTGGTGCCACTGGCGCTGCAGTCGGCTCCAACGTGTCGAAGCGTCGAGAGGCCCGTGTTGTGCGTGAACGTGAAGTGGTGTATGTCGACCGCAAGGGCCACCGTGGCCGTGGGCGCGGACATCGTCATCATCGTCACCACCACGACGATTGAACTGTTGTCCGTACCACCCTCTTCCTTGATATTTGCCGCGCCAACAGCGCGGCTTTTTTTGTTCCGAATAACCTGATTCAATTAAAGACCTTTTGCCAGTAGGCTTACAGGCTTTCCCAGATTTAACTTCATCAACTTTTGTCTATACAATGGGGATTCTGCCGTTATTCTATGTGGCACACCACCCAGAATAACGTGCAGACCCCGGCGCCAGACCGGAGCGAGTCCACATTCAGTGCACGACAGCCTCTGCCCAACCTGGCGACAAGCAAGGTGAGCTGGCTATGCCGTGCTCGATGTGGTGTATATACAGAATCGAGGGGACTCAATCATGATCAGCGTCTTTGACCTGTTCTCCATTGGTATCGGGCCTTCCAGCTCTCATACCGTCGGCCCGATGAAGGCTGCATTGGCCTTCATCGAGCAGCTCCGGCAACAACAGCAATTGACCATCACCGTCCGGGTAAAAGCCGATCTGTACGGCTCACTAGCGCTCACCGGCCATGGCCATGGCACAGTCAATGCTGTCCTGCTTGGCCTTGAAGGCAAGCATCCACGCACTGTCGAGCCGGCCAGCGTTGCACCCCGCGCACAGTCCATTCAGCAAGAACATGCCATGATGCTGGGCGGTACGCATCCGATCTCATTTGATTTCAGTCAGGATCTGCTACTGCACAAACATGAATTCCTGCCCAAACACGCCAATGGAATGCGCTTTTCTGCGTTTGACGCCCAGGGTAAACCACTGTTACTACAGACGTGGTACTCCATTGGCGGTGGGTTCATCGTCCAGGAAGAAGAATTCGGTATTGATCAGCCCACCGTTGCTGTACCTTTCCCATTCGCCAATGCTGACGAATTGCTGGCCCACTGCCGCAAACAGGGTAAATCGATTGCTACCCTGATCTGGGAGAATGAGCGCGCACGGGCAAGTGGCGACGAAATTCGCGCCAGAGGGCTGGATATTGCGAATGTAATGCATGAATGCATCCTGGCTGGCTGCCGCCATGAAGGCATTCTGCCTGGCGGATTGAATGTACGTCGCCGCGCCCCGTCGCTGTATAAAAAACTGTCCTCACAGAACGGTGCTGGTCAACACAACACCATGCTATGGCCAATGCTGTATGCCATGGCAGTCAACGAAGAGAATGCAGCCGGTGGCCGGGTAGTGACTGCCCCCACCAACGGCGCAGCTGGTATCGTCCCTGCAGTACTGGAGTATTACCGCAACTTCATTCCCGGCGCCAACGACGATCGCATTGTCGAGTTCCTGCTGACAGCCGGGGCAATTGGCTTGCTGTACAAAATGAATGCATCGATCTCAGGTGCCGAAGTGGGATGCCAAGGCGAGGTAGGCGTCGCCTGCTCAATGGCGGCCGGCGCACTGGCAGCGGTCATGGGTGGTACCCTTGCGCAAGTAGAGAACGCGGCGGAAATTGCCATGGAGCACCATTTGGGCATGACCTGTGACCCAGTTGGCGGACTCGTGCAAATCCCCTGTATCGAACGCAACGGCATTGCAGCTGAGAAAGCAATCAAGATTGCTCAATTGGCACTACTGGAAGATGGCGAGCACAAAGTATCATTGGATACCGTGATTCACACCATGCTGGAGACTGGCAAAGACATGCAGCAACGTTACAAGGAAACTTCCCAAGGCGGCCTGGCGGTCAACGTAACTGAGTGCTGATCAACAGGAGGTAACTGGCGCTGCCACTTGTCAATATTACTATCTTGCACGGCCGAACAACCTTGCCAACTGTTCGGCCTGATTGGCCAGCAATGTAGCTGCATCACGCTTGGCCGCCTCAAGTGTCATCGGCCCGCAGACCAACGAAAATACCCCATCAAAGTGCGGTGTCAACGCTGCCAGATCTGCAGCAACCACCCCGCCCGACAACAAAGTCACCGGCACCCCATGCCGCCTGGCCAGTTGCGCCACTTCATACGGCGCTTTGCCAGCCAACGTCTGTCGGTCTGATCGCCCTTCTCCAGTAATAACCCAGTCCGCCCCAGCGATGACTGCAGGTAAACCAATCCACTCCGCAATCGTCTGTGCCCCAGCCTGCTGGCTGGCACCCAGTAATTTCAAGGCATAGCCCAACCCACCCGCCGCACCCGCCCCTTCGGAATTGGCCAACCCTTGGCGAATACCCCCAGCTTCCGCCAGTCTGGCCCAAGCAGCCAAGCGTGCATCAAATTCAGCCATGCTGGATTCGGGCACCCCTTTTTGCCGCCCAAATATGCGTGTGGCGCCCCGCTCTCCACATAATGGGTTATTCACATCCGTCAACGCTACCAATGGTAGCTTGGTCAAGCGGACATCCAGCCCCTGCCAATCTACCCTTGCGAGATGTTGCAGCCCATCCAGAGTTGCAGGAATCACTTCTTCATGTTGATTCATCAGGCGGCAACCCAGCGCCTGCATCATGCCAACCCCACCGTCATTTGTAGCCGTCCCCCCCAATGCAATGCTGATCCGGTTTGCACCCGCCTCCAACGCATGTTTCAACAACAACCCCACACCCACAGTGGTTCGGTGTACCAGGGCGCTATCAGTGACGGCAGGCAGGCCAATGATTTGCGCCACTTCGATCAAAGCATGCCCACTGCCATCAAACCAAATAGGTGCCTCGATAGGTCGCCCTTCCGAATTCACTGTCGAATACCAGCAAATTGAACCCTGTCGGGTTGCAGCAATGGCATCCAGCGTGCCCTCCCCCCCATCCGCCATCGGATACAAACGGCATTCCGCGTCCAACCACACTCGCCGCAGACCTTTTTCGATTGCGTTAGCTACAACGCAGGCAGGCAAGCTGCCCTTGAATGAATCCGGTGCAATCACAACTCTCATGGTAAGTCCCTATAGCCATATGTATGGAGGGGTTGACAAAGCGCTCAGCCGAGCACAAACTTTACAACGTGAATTGTATATACATTTAGACCGGTCCGGCGCTGCAATTCGTCATCAACCGGCAGGGGCCTGCGTCCCAAGGAATCGAGATCAATATCCATGAATTTGAATACGTTTTATCAGCTGCTATGGCAAGACTACGTTCATATGGCGCCACAGGCAGAGAAAATCCATGCCCTGTTCAAGGCCGACAATACCGAAGTCTACAATGACCACGTCGCTTTCCGTACATTCAACCGTGCCCCGATCAATCTGGCACGCCTAGAACAACATTTCTTCAAGCTTGGCTATCGCCGACTTGAGCCCTATATCTTTGAAGAGAAAAAACTTTATGCATGGGGATACGTTCATGACGACCCCAAGCAACCGCGCATTTTCCTCTCCGAATTGCTGGTAGAACAACTCAGCCCGGCGGCCCAAACCATCATCGACAAATTGTGTAGACAAATTGACGAATCCAAAGTCGACACCATCGATGTATTCTGGTCCGGCTTGTTGTGGGATATGCCCACTTGGGATGAATACCAGACGCTGCTGGCCGAAAGCGAATACGCTGCCTGGATGGCCGCCATCGGTATGCGTGTCAATCACTTCACCATTTCGGTCGACCACCTGGAACGCCCCACAACATTGGCTGCTGTGATCGATCGTGTTGAAACCGCGGGCTTTGCCATTAACGCTGCCGGCGGCAAGATCAAGGGCACACCGACACAGCTGCTGGAGCAAGGCTCCACCCTGGCGGACCGCATGCCTGTGACCTTTGGTGATGGCAGCACACACAGCATTCCAACTTGCTATTACGAATTCGCCAAGCGTTACCCCACAGCCGATGGCGATTTGTACCAAGGTTTTATTGCCGCCAGCGCGGACAAGATTTTCGAATCAACCAACGTGAACGTCGCAGGTGTGGCTGCAGGCAGTTAATGGGCACATCCAACAAGCTGACCTTCGGCTTGGTATCAGATGCCCCGCCTCACTGCACTCGCTTTAAACAGTAACAGGAGACAACACATGTACCCGATCCTTATCGTAGGTGCCGGCAAAATCGGCGCCAGCATCGCCAAGCTGCTGCACCACAGCGGTGACTACAAGGTCACTGTGGCTGACCGTGATCCGGCAGCCCTAGACCGCCTCGCCAAGTATGTCCCGGTTGAGACCACTGTGCTGGATGTGAAGTCGCCGCAGGATCTGGCACGTGCACTGGATGGCAAGAAAGGCGTTCTGTCCGCTTGCTCGTTCGATATCAACCCTGGCATTGCTGAAGCCGCGCTGCACGCTGGCGTATCCTACTTCGACCTGACAGAAGATGTGGAAACGACCCGCCGCATTCGCGAACTGGCGAAGGAAGCCAAAGAAGGCCAGATCTTCATGCCGCAATGTGGCTTGGCACCCGGCTTCATCGGTATCCTGGGCTATGCGCTGGCCAAACGTTTTGACAAGCTGGACAGCGTCAAAATGCGCGTTGGCGCCCTGCCGCAATATCCGCATAACCACCTGAAGTACAACCTGACCTGGTCTACCGATGGGTTGATCAACGAATACTGTAATCCTTGCGAAGCCATCGTCAGCGGCAAGCCCATTGAAGTACTGGCACTGGAAGGCTTGGAACACTTCTCGCTGGATGGCCTGGAGTACGAAGCATTCAACACCTCTGGCGGCCTGGGGACTTTGTGTGAAACACTGGAAGGCAAGATCAACGATCTGAACTACAAGACCGTTCGTTATCCTGGCCACCAATACCTGATGGATTTCCTGATCAACGGTTTGAAGATGGGCTCCGAAGTGGCGCGTCGCAAGCAGTTGAAAGAAATCATGGAAAATGCACTGCCCATCACCCGCCAAGACGTGGTGCTGGTATACGTTTCCGCTTCTGGCTGGAAAGACGGTTTCTACATGCAGGAAACCGATGCACGTAAGATCTACCATCAAGACATCCACGGCGAACACTGGTCGTCCATCCAATTGACCACATCCGCTGGCGCTACCGCAGTCATTGACCTGCATCGCAGTGGCCAATTGCCAAGCAAGGGTTTTGTCAGCCAAGAGCAAGTCGATCTCGACCAGTTCCTGTCCAACCGCTTTGGCAAGTATTACTCGACCGACTCCAACCATGCTGAAAAGGTCAAGGTATGAAACTCGATCCGAAATTAATCGAGGCACTGAGCCTCGGCAAATACCTGAAGGGTGAACAGTGGGCCAGCGCCATCATCAATGGCGAAGCCGTGTTCGACAATGGTCCGGCCAAATCGCTACGCTCACCGATTGATCATGCGTCCCTAGGTAGCTACGTCAACGCACCTGCAGCGATTACCGAACAGGCCATCAAAGAAGCCCATGCCGCTTTCCTGAAATGGCGCACTGTACCAGCACCACGCCGTGGCGAGCTGGTACGACTGATTGGTGAAAAGGTTCGTGCCAAGAAAAAGGAACTGGCTCAGGTCATCACCCTGGAAGCTGGCAAGATCGTGGCCGAAGCGGAAGGCGAAGTGCAGGAGTGGATCGACATTTGCGATTTCGCTGTCGGCCTGTCCCGTCAATTGCACGGCCTGAGCATCGTATCGGAACGCCCCGAGCACCGTATGATGGAGCAGTGGCACCCGCTGGGTACCGTGGGCATCATCACCGCATTCAACTTCCCACAAGCCGTGTGGGCATGGAATGCCATGCTGGCCTTCGTGTGTGGCGACCCTGTCGTCTGGAAACCGTCTGAAAAGGCTCCACTGTGCGCATTGGCGATTCAATCGGTTGTTGATGAAGTCATTGCCAACTTCGATGGCGCGCCACGTGGCCTGTCTCAAATCGTGATTGGCGAAGTGGATACAGGTAAGCAAATGGCCGAATCGTCCTTGCTGCCACTGGTTTCCGCTACCGGTTCAGTCCGCATGGGCAAGGCTGTTGCTGCAACAGTTGGCGGCCGCCTTGGCCGCTCACTGCTAGAGCTGGGTGGCAACAACGCGATGATCGTCACCGAAACCGCTGATCTGGAATTGGCCTTGCGCGCCATCGTGTTCTCCGCAGCGGGTACAGCCGGTCAACGTTGTACCACACTGCGCCGCCTGATCGTTCAGGAGTCTGTTGTCGAGAAACTGATCCCCCGCATTGCCAAGGCATATGGCACATTACCGATTGGTGATCCACGCGAATCAGGCAAACTGGTTGGCCCATTGATCGACGAACTGTCTTTCAAGGCACAGCAACAAGCACTGGCCGATGCCAAGGCACAAGGTGGCGAAGTGATTTATGGTGGCGAACGCGTCACTGAAGGCGTCCCAGCCAACGGTTTCTACGTGCGCCCAGCCGTTGTCCGGGTCAATGGTAATCTGCCCGTGGTATGCCACGAAACCTTCGCGCCGATTTTGTACGTCATGACTTACAAAACGCTGGATGAGGCTATCGCATTGCAAAATGGCGTGCCACAAGGCCTGTCATCCGCGATCTTTACCGATCGCATGCAGGAAGCAGAGCGCTTTGTTTCACCTTCCGGATCAGACTGCGGTATTGCCAACGTCAATATCGGTACTTCCGGAGCAGAGATTGGCGGCGCATTTGGTGGCGAAAAAGAAACAGGCGGTGGTCGGGAATCTGGCTCAGATTCCTGGAAGAACTATATGCGTCGTACAACCAACACGGTGAACTACGGCAATGCATTGCCGCTGGCGCAAGGTATCAAGTTTGATGTGTAATGCTTCAGCAGCCCTGCTATAAGTCTTTCAGCTTCCGATGAAAAAGAGGCTGCCTACTAATAGGCAGCCTCTTTTTATCACTAATGGAAAACTCAATATCTAAGCCTTAATGGGCTAAGCAATGGCTCTTTTCCTATCTGGTTAAGACTATGTTTATTGCACTTGATTTCGTTTACGTCGCTTCGAAAGACACGCCACAACCCCAACTCCAGCCAGCAACATTGCATATGTCTCCGGTTCCGGCACTGCAGGCGCATGTGAGGTAAAGCCGAGCCCTATTTTGAATAGCCCATGCGTACCGCCTACTGGGCTCCAAATAGATGCTTTCATTTGCCCATGCCCGTGTCCCAATACGGCATCAGTAAATGTATATCCCCCATCCTGCCCGCCGCCCCACCAGTCAAGCTTCAACCCAGAATAAAGATAGGATCGTTCTTTAGGTACCAAATCACTAAAACTGTAGTTGTAATCAACATATACATCTACTCGTCCAGCCCCACTCAATTGAAAACCACCGTTGCGGCCCACAGAAACACCATAAATTCCCTCGGCAATGCCAGCATCAGTAACAATATTAGCCTTGGCAACTGTGCCATATTCAGCCGACAGCGTTACTCCCGGCTTAGACGAATCAGATGATTTATGCGTTAAGTTCCAATTGCCATCCCATTTGCCGGATGTGGAATCCCTGCCAATCGGATTTGGGCCTGTTAATAAGCCATAACTTTCCGTCGGAACAATCGAAAGTACAGGAGTAACCCCATCATCCGGAGCGGTATCTTCTACAACGAATCGTAAGGTCGACCAATCTATTGATGCACTTGCATTAATGGCATGTGCATTTGCTGCAGACAGAATTGCAGACACTGCTAGTACTTTTTTCACAAACATCGCTTTATTTTATCCAGCCCAAAAATCCATTTATCATAATCCAGCACCCCACCCAATATCAATCGTCTACCATCCCAAGAGTATATTGATTCGCCCTCTAGATCGGACTACGACATCGCCAACATCCGCATTGGTACTTCTGTCGCCCAAATTGGTTGCTTGTTCAACTACAAGTTAGCACAACACGGCATCAGGGCTTTTTAGATGATCGCCCCAGACAATTTATTGGGCTTGCCCAGAAACCCATTGCCGAGCACCAGGCACATCAATACCTTGAGCCTCCAGATAGTCCAACAATGCCGCAGCCTGAGCAGCGTTCTGTACGACTGCGGCCGAATTGGCATTAATTTGCGATGATTTTGTCACAGGCCACGACAGGGGATTTTGCGGGGGATTTGACACAATGCCCACTGATATGAGCATTGCATTGTGACATACCTATGCGTTGCCTTGAAGGTGCTGACGTACCGCTTTACCAGATGTACCCACCTTGCCTACTGCTGCTTTCAGCTGGGCCTCACTGCATCCTAACGACTTGGACCAGCTCTTTACTTCATTCTTATCATGTATATCAATTCGTTGGGCATCCAACGGATGTGTCTTACTTTTATCATCAGACATAGTTGCCTCCTAAATTTGATATCTAGAACATAACGGGTACCTAGCAAAACGGGATTACAAACAGCATCCTAAAGCTAGTACAAGGCTTAGCTATTACAAGGGGAAAAGCCTTCAATTTTGCGTACTGAACCACCCTGTGTTTGAACTGCACCCCAGGAGTTGGACACAACCAAGTCAGCAGTGGGCCAAGTGGCAACATCATGGTAAAAACCAGTGTAATCAGCGATGTGGTAGCCATCAACGCAACAGCAGCCGTTGCTACAGCAGACCAGACAACCCATGGTGCCAAGCCGATGAAAAAGAAAAACCGATAAGGACCGTAAGGATTCCAGCGAGACAAAGGTATCTAAATGAGCAAGGCGGTAACAGGAAGGGTCGATGCCATACCGTGGCATATCGAAACGCAGGCCCCATAGTGCTACCTCAAGCAATGCGGTAGGGCAATAGGGATGCAGGCTACTGAAAAGCAATGTGCACCAGCAAGCCCACACCCCAGCGAATGCGGTGTGAGCCTTTCAAAACGCAGCCTAGTTGGCTTACTATTTCAGCTGTGAATCAAAGCACAGCGGGCATGACGGCCACAATGCGCTACTCATAAGCAGCAAGCCGTAACCGCTCCATTTCGTTGAACCGGCGATGTTGTGCTTGCAAAATTGCCGCCTGTTTATCAGCATCCGCCAATGAACTGGCCAATATCTGGCCCCGCTCTGCCAGATAAGCCGTGATACGCTGTTTCCACTCCGCTTCCTCCTGATCAACTGCAGCCAACCGTGTAGCAGCCTCCGGGCCCACTTCGACACTTCGCAATGCAAAGATCTGCGCATCACTCGCCCCTTGATTACGTGCCGCAGCCACCTTATCCGCCAATACGGCATGCGAGACTGCAGCGGCCTGTGCAGTCCGCTGTGTTGCAGGCAGCTGTGATTCAATCTCCGCCAACTTGCCTGCTTTTTCTGCTGGCGATAATTGTGGATTGTGCGTTACTTCCAGTCTTGTCAGTGATAAATCGTTGATCACATCATCTTCACCAAACAATGCTTCACTTTCTCGCGGAGAGAAAAAGCGATCACGCAGTTGCTTGATTGCGGCCAGTCGCGTGCGCGTCCCAGCGAGGGTCAGCTCATCATCGTGGCCAATCGCTTGCTTGGCCAAAGTCGCAAGTGCAGCCTTGAAATCCAGATAGCGTGCCAGAATGGCTTTTGCACGTGTGGCATGCTCTGGTTTCAATGATTTGTCCAAATCCCTTTCAATGGCTTGTCGAATATCCGGCAAGGGGCGCTCACCATAAGTTGCAAGATAGTAGTCAAAGCGTTGCAACAAGGCAGGACCAATCACCAATTCCCCCTGCCCTTGCTGAATCTGGCCGTCTACATTTGTCCCACGCAAAGACGGCGCAAATGGCTTTTCCCTTGCAACCTGCTGGCCAATTGGCATTTCAGGAGCACCAATCGAATCAGTGTGAAAAAGTAATCCGGCAACAGCCCCCGCACTGACGAGGGCTGCCACGCCTATCCAGGCCGCTTTCATCACACACCCGCATTGCGTAACCGGTTGGCGTGTTGGCGATAGACCGTCAAGGGGCTGGTTTCAAACAGATGGGTAATGCCAAAGAATCCATTGATCTGGTCCAGATGGTTCATCTTATAGTCCACCCGAATTACCTGCCCTAGTCGTTGTGAGCAGGTATCCACCAAGCCGTCGTTGGACTGACCATGCGCCAGCGACAACAGACCCAGCGGCCCGTCAGCAGGATCCAGTATGTTGGTGACAGAATGTCCACCCCCCCAAGAGTAGTAACGTACCCCGTTCGTGACGTACGCCCCCTCATCACAAGCACTGGGCACCCCACCCGGATGCTTGGCGTTGAATTTGGTAAGCCCTGGCGTGGTCAAGCTATCCAGTGCCGCAATGGTGTTTTGGGGCAATCCGTTTCCCCCAGTAGCAAAACTCAACAACCTTGCAAAGGCATTGGCTACCGTAGATGCCACAGATTCCGAGACAGACCCAGGCGGGGCAACTTGCCGCACAATGTCAGCTACCCTCGATCCCTTATTGACCCCGCCAACACTGGTAACTGACGCCACCAGATCAGGTCGCACTGACGCCACATAACGGGCTGTCGGGCTGCCTTGGCTATGCCCAACGATATTGATTTTAGTCGCGCCAGTCTGCGCCAATATTCGTTTGACCTCTGCCAGCAATTGTTCGCCCCTGACTTCATTACTGTTGGCAGCCGATACAGTCGAGACAAATACACGTGCTCCATCTCTGGCAAGCTCTCCTGGCACTTTGTAGAAGTAATCGGCTCCCAGGAAATTATCAAAACCGAAAATACCATGCACCAACAAGATGGGGTATTTCGTTTGTGTATACCCAGCAGCCTGACTAGCGTGAGGCACAATCATGGCGCAGGCCAAGGTAACAGCACCGGCAAAGTGTATGCGTTTCATGTTGATCTCCTCGTTACTTTTGTTGGTAATTTATGTATTGCGATATCAGATTAGAACCAACATTTTCGAAAGTAAAGAGCAAATACTCTATAAAATGGATAATGCAATTCAATGCATTACGTCGGCCGAACACTGTAATCCAGCATTTTCCCCGCTATTCAATACCAGCAAGATGTTGAGTTACATCCGCAATGAATCAATCATGCACATATCGGAAATCGAACCAGTTGGAACAAACAAAGACAGATTGTGCTAGCAAGCAAAAGGACCATCTCCAATTCAGAGCAGCATCACATCACACCTGGATTTCGCATAACCGCAAGCACGGCCATCAGCAAATATCTTGCGACTCGCACTATATGATCCGGAGGGATGTCAGCAACCATAGGTCCAGCACAAGGGGCCTGAGTTAGGCAGGCTAGTCTCAGCAACAAACCAGCAAGGGAATGAATCAAGAATGAATCAAGGCAGGAAACAACTTTAATTGTGCATCCCCAGCCAAAATCTGGTGAGAATGCACAGTCTTCAACCTTCAACTACGGTACTTACTGATTCGTCTGTTTGAAGCAGGACGTGAGCGAACGGGAATCTCTTCAGTCGGCTCATCGAAGGCCAACCGCAATCGTTGCGACAACAAATTGACCACCATCGCATAGTTCACACTACGGTTGTAACGGGTAATGGCATAGAAATTGGTCAATCCTAACCAATATTCATTCACACCTGGCTCGGTCTCCAATGCAAACACAACGGCCGGCTCATTGCCTGGTAGCGCATTCACCGGCTTCACGCCAAAGCCTGCCAAGTCATCAACGGTATAGTGCAGATTGAATTTGTCAGCCAACAACGTATCAATCTGATTTCCTTCAACCTTGGCCCGAACGGCCACCATACCTTTGGGCTGCCAACCAAACTGATTGAAATAGGCAGCAACACTACCGACAATATCAGCAGGATTGGTCCAGATATCCCGCTTACCATCACCATCCAGATCAATTGAATACTTCCGGAAGCTACTTGGCATGAATTGCGGCACACCTAACGCGCCAGCGTAAGAGCTTTTCAGTGACAACGGATCCTTACTCTCTTCCCGTGCCAGCAATAGGAACTGCTCCAGTTCTTGCTGAAAGTATTCAGCACGTCGAGGGTAATCAAAGGCGATAGTCGTCAACGCATCCCATGCCCGGAAACTGCCAGCGTTTCGACCATAATTGGTTTCCACCCCAATGATTGCCACGATCACTTCCGCCGGCACACCAAAATCCTTGGCCGCTTTATCCAGCCAGGGGCGATGCTTTTGCCAATATGCCACCCCGTCTCTGACTTTGGCGTCCGTCAAGAAGGATATTTGAAACTGATGCCACGGACGTGAAGTAGACGGACGATCCAGCACCGTCAGAATGGTAGGCTTGAAGATGGCTTCACTGAACAAATTGTAAAGTTGCTGGCGATCAAATTGGTGCTGATCCACCACACGCTCAATGAATGACACCACCTCGGGCCGGTCGAGTAACACCGGAACAATGCGCTCTTCTGCTGCCACCGGGGCCGCTATCGCCACGGATGCCAATAATATGGAAAGGGATAAACGAAATGATTGGAACATGCGAAAAAGGGATAAATCAAGCTATGATATCGGAATCATGTCTTATAACACACTAGCACGCATCTGGCTTATTATAGGCTGGTGCTTAATCATTTTGGTCTGGTATCTATGTCTAATGCCAGCCCCTCCCCAACTGCATATCAACTACGGCGACAAGTTGCAGCACACTGGTACCTATTTGCTATTAATGCTGTGGTTTGCACAACTTTATCCAGCCCGAGCCAAACGACTCAGTATCATGAGCAGTTTCATCGCCATGGGCGTCGCCATCGAATATGCACAGGATGCCACTGGTTACCGCAGCTTTGACCAATATGACATGGCTACCAATGCATTAGGGGCCATTCTCGGCATGCTACTCTCCCACACCTTCATGGGTCGCCTAGTACCTTTACTCCACAGTTGCCTGGACCATAAGTAAACATGGTCAAGTGAAACTACTGGGTAGTGCTTTAAGACAATAAACAAAAACCGCCATTACGGCGGTTTTCTCAAGTACTTAATCGACGACGCAGTTATTCGTCCCGATCTAGATACTGGGTCTTTCCTTTTACCGATGCCCATTGCTCGTGATCCGGCAGTGGGTCCTTCTTCTCCACGATCGGCTTCCATTTCGGATTACGCGACAGTTCGGCGTTGATTTCAATGAAATGTTGCTGGTCAGCCGGTACATCATCTTCAGCATAAATTGCCTCAACCGGACACTCTGCCACACACAAAGTACAATCAATACACTCATCAGGGTCAATGACCAGAAAATTTGGCCCTTCACGGAAACAATCAACTGGACACACATCCACACAGTCAGTGTATTTGCACTTGATACAGGATTCGGTTACAACGTAAGCCATCTTACTGATTCCTTGTCGAGCATACTCAAGAGATAGGCCGCAATTCTAGCAGATGCAAGCGCTGGCGGCGGTACCTCATGGTTATTTGCTAATTACCTGCCAATCTAAATCCGCTCAATATGCCTACCCCACCCCAATCAACTTACTATCGCGGCCGCTTTGCTCCCACTCCGTCTGGCCCCTTGCATTTCGGCTCGTTGATTGCCGCTGTTGGTAGCTATCTGGATGCCAAGGCACATCAAGGCGAATGGCTATTACGCATTGAAGACCTGGACCCGCCTCGTGCCATACCTGGAGCAGCAGACGAGATCATTCGGACGCTGGCGCGCTTTGGCTTCGAATGGGATGGTCCGATCACCTATCAACACCAGCGATCTAATGCTTATCAGGCTGCGCTTGATAAACTGAATAGGCTGGGGTTGATTTATGGCTGTGCCTGCTCTCGCAAAGAAATCGCTGATTCGGCCATACAGGGCCTGGATGGTCTGATTTACCCAGGCACATGCAGTCCGGGCTTGCCCCCTGGCAAGCAAGCCAGAGCTTGGCGCATTCGGGTACCGGATCATCCAATCAATTTTCGTGACCGCGTTGTCGGATCAATCAATCAACATTTAAAACGCGACATCGGCGACTTCATTCTGAAGCGGGCCGATGGCCTATTCTCTTACCAAATTGCTGTCGTCGTGGATGACGCAGATGCCAATATCACCGACATTGTGCGTGGGGCAGATCTGCTACTTTCCACACCACGCCAACTCTTTCTCCAACAAACCCTGGGCTTGCCAAGCCCACGTTACGCGCATCTGCCATTGGCACTCAACCGACAAGGCGACAAACTAAGTAAACAGAATCTGGCCAAATGCCTGGCCAATCAAGCGATCAATACCGCACTAGGTGATGCACTCACCTTTCTTGGGCAGCCGCTCCCGACAGACATGATGAATGCGCCAGTAGTAACCATCTGGGCATGGGCCAAAGCACATTGGCAAATCCAGAACGTACCCAAACATGCCACAATCAGCCCCGCTATTTATGACAATGCAACCCAGACCAAACCTATTTTCAAGAACTAGCAAAAAACGGTTGACATCTAGCCATACTCAGGAATAGAATCCGCGCCTCTTTCGTTGCAGCACAGCGACAGACCGTAGCGTCCCCATCGTCTAGAGGCCTAGGACACCGCCCTTTCACGGCGATAACCGGGGTTCGAATCCCCGTGGGGACGCCACAAAACCTAACGCTACCTCTGCGTCAGCGTCCCCATCGTCTAGAGGCCTAGGACACCGCCCTTTCACGGCGATAACCGGGGTTCGAATCCCCGTGGGGACGCCACAAAACCTAAACGCTACCTCTGCGTCAGCGTCCCCATCGTCTAGAGGCCTAGGACACCGCCCTTTCACGGCGATAACCGGGGTTCGAATCCCCGTGGGGACGCCATCCAGCGATCTATCCAATTTCATCACTCTTTATCCCGACATAATGCCAATGCGCTACAGACCCCGCTTTGCGCATGTTCAAACACCAACATACGGCATCATTAATTTTCTTCATTAGTACATGGAAAATCACCCATACGGTTGCAGCGGTGATCTGATAAAATCTCGACCTTGATTCACCTCAACCTTTTGCCCGGAAAGAGATCCCATGTTTTCCTATAAGCAGACGATTGCATCGCTTGACCCTGAACTCTGGCAACATATGGAAGGCGAACGCCAGCGCCAGGAAGAGCACATCGAACTGATTGCCTCCGAAAACTACACCAGCCCTGCAGTCATGCAAGCACAAGGCTCGCAGCTGACCAACAAGTATGCGGAAGGCTATCCGGGCAAGCGCTTTTATGGTGGTTGCGAGTTTGTTGACAAAGTTGAGCAATTAGCCATTGATCGCGTCAAAGAGCTGTTCGGCGCAGAGTATGCCAACGTGCAACCACATTCAGGCTCACAAGCCAACCAAGGCGTATATTTCTCCATCCTGAAACCAGGCGATACCATTATGGGTATGAATCTGGGCCATGGCGGCCATCTTACCCACGGCTCACCCGCCAATCTGTCTGGTAAAATGTTCAAAATCGTTCCTTACGGCCTGAACGACAAAGAAGAGATCGATTATGATGAAATGGAGCGCATTGCACTGGAGACCAAGCCGAAGCTGTTGATTGGTGGCGCCTCTGCCTATGCACTTCGTTTTGACTTCGAGCGCATGGCCGCCATTGCCAAGAAAACCGGTGCGTATTTCATGGTTGATATGGCACACTATGCCGGCCTGATAGCTGCTGGTGTATACCCTAACCCAGTACCTCATGCCGATTTCGTGACCTCCACCACTCACAAGACACTTCGCGGTCCACGTGGTGGCATCATTCTGGCCAAGGTCGAACATGAGAAGATCCTGAACTCCAGCGTCTTCCCAAGCCTACAAGGTGGTCCGCTGGAACACGTCATTGCAGCCAAAGCGGTTGCGTTTGGCGAAGCGCTCAAACCCGAATTTAAGACCTACCAACAACAAGTATTGAAAAATGCTGACACCATGGCCCGCACTCTGGCTGAGCGTGGTGTACGCATCATCTCCGGCCGCACTGAGTCACATTTGTTTCTGGTTGACCTTCGCCCCAAGAGCTTGACAGGCAAGGTCGCCGATGCAGCCCTGGGTCTGGCGCATATTACAGTTAACAAAAATGCCATTCCAAATGATCCGGAAAGCCCGTTTGTAACATCTGGCATCCGCATCGGTTCTCCGGCCATCACTACACGTGGCTTCAAGGAAGATGAAGCACGTCAGGTCGCCCACTTGGTTGCCGACGTGCTGGACGCACCCACCAATGAAGCCGCCATTGCTGCAACCCGTGACAAGGTACATGCACTGACCAAGCGCTTCCCAGTCTACAGCGAGTAAAAATCACTAACGGGATCGCAATAAATATGCCGTTGTAGTCTTAGTGCAAAGGCATATACTTAAAAAAGAGGGGCAGCCCTCTTTTTTTCACCCCTAACCATGCTCATGCTTGCACGACTGCTTGCTACCGTGTGCCTGACTTCGCTACTCTATGGCTGCAGTACGCTTGCCTATTATAGTCAGGCTGCCATCGGGCACTTCACCGTACTCAACCGGGCACGTCCAATCGCATCCATTCTTGAAGACCCAAACACATCTGAGCACGTCAAACGTAAGCTGAAACTGGCCAGTACCTTACGAAACTATGCCAGCCATGAGCTTGGCCTACCAGACAACAAAAGCTACCGCAGCTATGCAGATATTGGCCGTCGATACTTGATCTGGAACGTAGTCACGACTCCAGAACTATCTCTTATTCCGATAACAGAATGCTTTCCGATTGCCGGCTGCCTGACATATCGCGGTTTTTTTAACGAACAAGCCGCAAAGGACTACGCCGCACAGAAGGAACAAGGCGGCCATGACGTGTTTATCTATGGCGTCCCAGCCTATTCGACACTGGGCTGGTTCCATGATCCCTTAGTGAACACTTTCCTAGGCTATCACGACATAGAACTGGCACGATTGATTTTTCACGAATTATCACATCAACTGATCTATATAAAAGACGATACCGCCTTTAATGAAGCCTTCGCAACGGCCGTCGAACTGGAAGGTACCAACCAATGGCTGAATCAATTTGGGCAACACCAAACCGCGAACAGTCAGATTGCTATTGCAGAGCAACGACGACAAGCATTTCAAACATTGTTACACGGTTTTCGCCAATCCCTGACAAGCACCTATGCCAGCCCCCAGAGCACAGCCGAAAAACGAATGGCCAAACATCATATTCAAGCCGAATACCTCAGCCGTTATCACGCCTTCAAAGCGAATTGGCAAGGTTATAGTGGCTATGATCACTGGTTCTCTCCGTTTCCTGGAAATGCTCACTTGGCAAGCCAAGCCACCTACCATGCTTTCGTACCGGCATTTCGGCAGCTATTTTGGGAAAATGATAGAAACTGGCAGCGTTTCTACAAGCAAGCTCGCAAGATCAGCAAGCAGACACCTGCAGAACGTGCCAAAATGCTGCACACCTTGTCTGAACGGGCCTTGGCACGTGACGTACAACAACATAACAAGCTAGAATTGCAAAAAAACGAGGAGATGCCCCCATGAAATGCCCATTCTGCGGCGCAGCCGACACCCAAGTGATCGACTCACGCGTCAACGAGGAAGGCAATTCAGTTCGCCGCCGCCGTAAGTGCGCCACTTGCCAGAAACGCTTTACCACCTTTGAAACAGCAGAATTACGGATGCCTCAGGTGGTCAAAACCAATGGTCATCGTATCGAATTTGATCGTGAGAAGTTGCGTGTCAGCTTCATGCGCGCCCTGCACAAGCGCCCTGTTCCTACTACATTGGTGGACGAAGCAATTGAACGCATTGTACAAAAAGTGTTGAGCTTGGCAGAACGTGAAATTCCTTCTCGACAAATTGGTGAAATGGTCATGACGGAACTACATAAATTGGACAAAGTAGCATATATCCGCTTTGCTTCTGTTTATCGAAGCTTTCAGGACATTGATGACTTTCGTGATGCCATCAAAGAAGTACAGTAGCCCGAACACTGTTTCACCACATTCCGAAGTTTGTCGCAACGTATCTCGACATCACGCCCGAAGTAAGGATTCCGAAAACCCAACCAGTGTTGAGCTGTCAAGCCACTTGATCAGAGGTATTCACAATAAACCGAGGACCAACCAGTTCGATCAGGTCGTTCTTACCAATTTGACCCCATCTTGCGCCAATGCTTTCAATTCAAATGCTATTGAACCGGCAATTAAAGACTGATGCCTTATACTTGGCAAGCCTTTGATGTATAAGTCGCCAACTTTCCAATCGTTAATTACCTGGTGAATAGGGCTCGCCAACCGGCGGAAAAGGCAGATCTACCTCACTCATGCCAATCGCCCCGACCAAATGAACAGCCGCCACAAATTTTGGCTGCGCACGCAACGATGTCAAATCTGGCGGATTGGTGCGCCCATGCATTCTTGCAAACCGTGCCAAACTGGCTGCAGAGGCAGGGCGATGTAAATGTTTCAATACATGGTCTGCCTGTTCGGGCTGATTACAGATCAAAGCCATATCACACCCAGCATCCAAAGCTGCATTGACCCTACTCAGCATATCACCGACAGTGCCGGCACCAGCCATCCCCAGATCATCACTAAAGATCGCACCATCAAAAGCCAACTCCCCCCGCAAAATGTCCTGCAGCCAAATGCGAGAAAATCCAGCTGTCGCAGAATCCACTTTCGGGTAGATGACGTGAGCGGGCATCACGGCATTCAGTCCTTGCTGAACCATACTCTTGAAAGCAATCAGATCATGTTGAGCAATTTCAGCCAGTGAGCGCGGATCAACGGGTATCGCATGATGAGAATCCTCGTTCACGAAGCCATGGCCGGGAAAGTGCTTTCCTACGGCCGCCATACCAGCCTGCTTCATACCCAATTGCAGTGAATGAGCCAAATGTGCCACGACATCCGGATTAGCATGAAAGGCACGATTGCCAATGACAGCGCAGCACCCATGGTCCAGATCCAGCACAGGTGCAAAGCTGAAATCCACCCCACAAGACCGCAATTCTGCGGCCATCACCCACCCAACCTGCCGTGCCAGTGTATTGGCATGATGTGAGCCATGTCGATTCCAAAATTCGCCCAACACCTGCATCGGAGGAATCCGCGTGAAGCCCTCACGAAATCGCTGCACACGCCCACCCTCGTGATCGACACCAATCAGCAACTTAGGATGACGTAGCGCATGGATCTCTGAACACAGCGCTGCCAACTGAGCAGGAGACTGGTAATTGCGCGTAAACAGGATCACCCCCCCGACCAGTGGATGCTGCAAGCGTTCACGTTCAACGTCTGTCAAACTGGGACCAGTGACATCAACCATCAACGGCCCTAATTGACCAAGCGTATAGGTAGGAGTCGTCATCTCAGTCTTGTTTAACTTTCCAGAATAACGAAAGCGCAGGCCACATCCCGCTCATCTGCAATACTCAGGTGAATATTTCGAATCCCACGTGCCATCAGCAAGGATGCAAGCTCAGGTGCCAATTCAAAACCTGGCTTACCAACCGCATCATGCGTAATAGTCAAATTGGTGAGATTTGCGGGGCTGACGATGCCTGTTCCCAACGCCTTGACGAACGCCTCTTTGGCTGCAAAGCGCTTAGCCAGCCAAACAGCCGGATTTGGCTGCATGGCTAGTTCCGGCAATTCGGCACAAGACAGTATATGCATGGCGAAACGCTGACCATACCGTGCCAACGGCCGAGCCACACGCGCTATTTTCACGATGTCGGTGCCAATTCCGTAGATCACACTGCCTCAGCCTGTGGCTAGGCGCGAAGAAACCTCAATTAGCTGTTTCATCTCCTGTACCGCCTCTTTAAAACCTACAAACAATGCTTGCGCAACAATGGCGTGCCCAATGTTCAATTCCTTTACACCTGGAATTGCCGCAATCTTTTGTACATTATGGTAGTGCAACCCGTGACCCGCATTCACACGCAGACCGAGCCTGGTACCATGCGCAACAGCAATACGGATACGCTCCAGCTCCAATTGCACCGTAGCCGGATCTTCCGCATCGGCATAGCGCCCGGTATGAATTTCCACTACTGGTGCACCTAGTTCCTTGGCTGCATCGATTTGCTTTAGGTCCGGATCGATGAAAAGCGAAACCCGTGAACCAGCTTCGGTCAACATATCAATCGCCGCTTTGACCCTGCTTCGATTGGCGATTACATCCAATCCACCCTCCGTCGTCAATTCTTCCCGACGTTCTGGCACTAGGCAGGCATCTTGCGGACGGATTTTCAATGCATGAGCCAACATCTCATCCGTCACTGCAGTTTCGAGATTCATACGGGTTTGCAGTACCTCGCGCAGAATGGCTACATCGCGATCCTGAATATGACGACGATCTTCACGAAGGTGCAAAGTGATGGCATCTGCTCCAGCGGATTCTGCAATCACTGCGGCCTGGATCGGGCTCGGGTAACGCGTACCGCGCGCTTGGCGCAATGTCGCGACATGATCAATATTCACACCAAGTTGGATCATTCTATTCTCCGGACGACAGGGCGATAATTGCCCCGATCAAAGCTGATTCAAATCGCGCAACAATCGCCGTGTGTAAAGTTGACGATCACCCAGCAAATGCTGGATAGCTTGTCGCATCAATCCTTTACTTTGTTGCAGAACGGCTGGCTCATCAAACCGATCTGCATGCATAGCCAACAATGTACTGCCTTGAAGAGCACCTTCTTCCTGCGTTTGAATCGGTAACAGACCATTTCCAGCTTGAAAAACATACCACCGACCTGGTTCAATGGACGTACCATCAGCGGCCTGCGTTAGATTCAAGCCGTAACCTAGATCAGCCAACATACGCAACTCAAAGCGGCGCAATACAGGCGAGGGGTCAATCAAATGTCCCAGATCCCGCAAGGTATCGAAGTAACTGACAAATAATTGAGGATGAGCATCCTCGCGTGCCAGCATATGCAACAGCAATTCGTTGAGATAAAAACCGCAAATCAATGGTAAGCCAGTTAGCTGCGGCATTCCCCCCTGCCATTCAGCGCTATGCAGCGTTTTCAGCTCATTTTTACCAAACCAGGATAGCAAAATCGGCTGGAATCCCATCAATATGCCACGTACCGCAGATTTCGGCCGACGTGCGCCACGCGCCACGATTGCCACGCGACCATAATCGCGCGAAAACGCCTCAACAATCAAACTGGTTTCACGATAGGGATAGGTGTGCAGCACAAAGGCAGGCTGCGCCTCAACGCGACGTGACTCGCTCATGAAAGAAGTGGGATAAATTGAGTAAGATGTTTAGCCCAAGCAATATACAAGGCAGAATCATCACCCCTTGTAGTGCGGCTCCATGCTCTATTGCGAATCAGACGCAGGGCAAAGTTGCGCTGCCTATCAAACCAAGCACACCAACAAGGCTTTGGTCCGACAACCAGCGACATCTTACTCCCCGGTCAACTGTTTTAAAAAGCGGACATCATCTGCCCAACCACTCTTCACCTTGACCCACACTTCAAGATAAACCTTGCCATCGAACATCTGCTCCATATCAACACGCGCTTCAGAGGAGACCCGTTTTAACTTTTCACCACCTTTTCCGATAATGATGGCCTTCTGGTTGGGCTTGTCGACAAATACCGCTGCATAGATGCGCCGTAACGCACCATCAACATCAAATTTTTCGATTTCAACATTGATGGAATAGGGTAGCTCTTCACCCAATAAGCGAAACAATTTCTCACGAACAATCTCTGCGGCAAGAAAACGTTCGTTCCGATCGGTAATCTGGTCTTCCGGGTACAATAATTCGCCTTCCGGTAGATGCGGACGAACATCATCCAGCAATGCCTTAATCTGCGTACCGCGTTCGGCGCTCACTGGCACGATGCCTGCAAAAGCAAATTGCTGGGCCAGATTTTGAATGAACGGCAACAACACCGCCTTATCAGTCTGTTTATCGATTTTGTTGATCACCAACCAAACAGGTCGATGTTTAGGCAACAATGCCAGAACCTCTGCATCAGCCGGACCATATTTCATAGCCTCCACAACAAACAGTACAGCATCCACATCACCGAGTGTGGTTTTGACGCTCTGATTCAACGCATCATTCATAGCATTGCGATGACGCGTCTGAAAACCTGGCGTATCAACAAACACAAACTGTGACACATCATCGGTATAGATGCCAGTTACGCGATGACGTGTCGTCTGCGCTTTACGAGAGGTAATACTGATTTTTTGCCCAATCATTTGATTGAGCAGTGTGGATTTGCCTACATTCGGACGCCCAACAATGGCGACGAAGCCGGTATGGAAAGAATTGTCGCTCACTTGCGTCCTTGCTGTTGCTTGAGAATCAAATCATAAACCTGCTGAGCAGCCTCTTGCTCCGCTGCGCGTCGACTACAGCCACTACCCTTGGCCGCCAAATCCAATTCGACGACTCGGCACTCAACATCAAAATGCTGATCATGTGCCTCACCCTGCACTGCCAGTAAAGCATACTGCGGCAATTGGAAACGTCGACCTTGCAACCACTCCTGAAGACGGGTTTTAGGGTCCTTGGATACGGCATTGGGATCCAACGCTGTTAGCATCGGTTGATAAAGCTGTGAAATCACGCCGAATGCAGCTTCAAACCCTCGATCCAACATAACCGCACCCAGCAGCGCCTCTAACGCATCGGCCAGAATTGAAGGTCTCCGAAAGCCACCACTTTTCAGCTCCCCCTCACCCAGCATCAGATAATCACCCAACTGAAGTTGATTGGCAATTTCTGCCAGCGCCTGCTGTTTGACGAGACTGGCTCGTACACGACTGAGCTCACCCTCGGTCAGTCGAGGAAAATGATCGAACAATAAGCGAGCTACAGAGCAATTAAGGACGGAATCACCCAAAAACTCAAGTCGCTCGTTATTTGGCGTACCGAAGCTTCTATGCGTCAATGCCTGACGCAATAATGAGGCGTCAGTAAACTCATAATTTAATTGGTTTATAAGACGTTGATATCGCATTCAATTACTATTGAGCCGCATCCGGCGTTTTACTACCATTTGTTTCAGAGACCTTGAATGCGAATTTCAAGCTGACATTCGCAACGACTGGGACTTCCTTTGAATATTCAAGACCAATAGTCGTTGTGCCACCAATTTGCTCAATATCCAAATCATCACCCTTGACCGATGAAATGTAATCAATAGTCGCACGTTTTTCGAAATTTGCACGAATCTCCTGCGGTGTACTACCCGCATTTTCCTGAATCAAAGCCTTCACTATTTTTTTGACACTAAAGTATTCCGAATAAGCAGGAATGGCACGAACTCCCAGCAATGCAAAAAAACCGACAACAGCAGCGATAATCAAAAATCCAAACAGGCTCATGCCATATTGCTTGTGCATTTATTTTGCTCCTAGTTGATCAATGTACCAATTCGCTTCAGATCGCGGAAATTCATCCACACCAGAAATGCCTTACCAACAATATTACGTTCTGGCACAAAACCCCAATAACGGCTATCGGCTGAATTATCCCGATTATCACCCATCATGAAGTAATGTCCCTCAGGCACTTTACACACGAATCCCTCATCACTATAGACACAAGCATCACGATTCGGAAAATCCTTCACATTCATCGTCGTGACAGTCGGTTTACTTTCATCAACAATGATGGGGTGGGAATGCTGACCAAGCTGTTCTAGCTTCCGGGCGGTTGTCAGCACACTCAATACTTCATCTGCCACATATTGGTAGGTACCATTCTCTTGTTGAGAAACTGGCTCATCGTTAATGGTTAAACGCTTATTTCGGTATTCCACCTTATCCCCTGGCAAACCAACGACCCGCTTGATGTAATCAATCTTCTCGTCTTCCGGGAAGTGGAACACCATCACGTCGCCACGAGCAGGTGTACCTATAGGCACTACTACCTGATTGGTAACAGGCATCCGCAGACCATAGGCAAACTTATTTACCAGAATAAAATCACCAACGATCAAACCTGGCCGCATGGAACTGGATGGGATCTGAAAAGGCTCAACCAGAAAAGAACGTAACAGGAATACCACTAACAAGATCGGAAAAAAATCACGTGCGTATTCAACAGAGATAGGGATTCTCTTCCTGCCCGCCTCTCCTGCATCTTCCTTGGCTTCAAACACTTTATAGCCATACGCTACGATACCGATCAATACCACAAACAGTAACATGGCAACGGACAGGCTTGCGAACTGTGCCAGCAAACCAAAAATGCCGACAAAAATACCTAGGTAACCTGCTTGCAATATCACCGGCGGCTCTTCTCCCGGCTCGATAGGGTCACGATTAGCCGCTGCCAGCATGACACCGATAAAAGTCACGAATGCAAAGAAATAGAGCCAGTTCATATTTATTTATCACTCACTTGCAAAATGGCGAGGAAAGCTTCTTGCGGAATTTCGACATTGCCCACTTGCTTCATGCGCTTCTTACCTGCCTTCTGCTTCTCCAGCAGTTTGCGCTTACGACTGATATCACCACCATAACACTTGGCAAGTACGTTCTTGCGCAAAGCTTTGATGGTTTCACGAGCAATAATGTTGGAACCGATGGCGGCTTGAACAGCAATATCAAACATCTGACGTGGGATCAGTTCGCGCATTTTGGCCGCAAGTTCCCGCCCACGATACAGGGCATTCAGGCGGTGTACGATCAAGCTCAGGGCATCGACTTTTTCCCCATTGACCATAATATCCAGCTTGACCAAGTCCGCCACCTGGAATTCCTTGAATTCATAGTCCAGAGACGCATAGCCGCGAGAGGTAGATTTGAGCTTGTCAAAAAAATCCATCACCACTTCGTTCATCGGCATATCGTAGGTCAACATAACTTGCCGACCCATGTACTGCATGTTGCGTTGTGCGCCGCGTTTTTGATTACACAGCGTCATCACAGAACCAACGTATTCCTGCGGCACTAGAATAGTTGCAGTGATAATGGGTTCACGAATTTCCTGGATCTTTGATAGATCCGGCAACTTGGACGGGTTTTCGACATCGATGAGGGTGCCATCCTTCATCAATACCTCATACACGACGGTCGGTGCCGTAGTGATAAGGTCCATATCGAATTCACGTTCCAGCCGCTCTTGAACAATCTCAAGATGCAACAAGCCCAAAAAACCGCAACGGAAGCCAAAACCCAATGCCTGAGAAACTTCAGGTTCAAAATGCAAGCTTGCATCGTTCAACTTGAGTTTCTCAAGTGAATCACGTAGTGCATCGTAATCGTGCGATTCCACTGGATAGAGGCCAGCAAATACCTGGGATTTCACCTCTTTAAAGCCTGGCAATGCTTCCGCAGCAGGATTGGCTGCCAGCGTGATAGTGTCACCCACCTTGGCAGAGGCCAGTTCTTTGATCCCGGCAATAATAAAGCCCACTTCACCAGCTTTTAACGCGTCGCGTTGCAGCGACTTAGGTGTGAATACCCCCACCTGCTCGCACAGATGCTGCGCTTTGGTAGACATGAACAACAACTTGTCTTTTGGTTTGACCTGCCCATCGACCACACGTACCAGCATGACCACACCAACATAGTTGTCAAACCAGGAGTCGATGATCAGAGCCTTTAAGGGTCCAGCGGCATTACCTTTTGGCGACGGCACCTTACTGACAACTGCCTCGAGAATGTCTTCGATACCAATGCCATTCTTGGCGGAGGCTCGAACTGCATCACCGGCTTCAATACCAATGATGTCTTCCACCTCTTGAATCACACGATCCGGATCAGCGGCAGGCAAGTCGATCTTGTTCAAGACCGGCACCACCTCCACACCCTGTTCGATTGCGGTATAGCAATTGGCAACAGTCTGAGCTTCGACCCCCTGTGAAGCATCAACCACAAGCAAGGCGCCTTCACATGCAGCCAGAGAGCGGCTGACCTCATAGGAGAAGTCGACGTGTCCTGGGGTGTCGATCAGGTTCAAGTTATACACCTTACCGTCACGCGCCTTGTAGTGCAGGGCAGCAGTCTGGGCTTTAATTGTGATGCCCCGCTCTTTCTCGATATCCATCGAGTCGAGCACCTGCTCGGACATCTCGCGAGCCTCCAGGCCGCCACAAAATTGAATGAAGCGATCTGCGAGCGTTGACTTGCCGTGATCGATATGAGCGATGATCGAGAAATTGCGGATATGTTCCATACGTCTTGCAAAAAATTAAGGGCACGCCCTGCGTGCCCCTCATCAAACTGAGCCAGCTGGGGATTCTACCCGAACGCAGCCAAATGCGCATCTAAAGCCGCAGGATCAAAATGGTAATGGCAGATTTCGATGTCTCCAGCCAACAACACTGGTACCCAATCCCCCCATTTGTCCTCCAGCGCGGCATCTGCATCCACATCAACAATCTTCAAGTCGAAACGGGCACGAGCCGGATATGCGTCCAATGCCGCGACCATCGCATGACACAAACTGCAATAGTCGCGGAACAGCACGGTCAGAACAGGTTTATTCATCCGTCTTGCCAGACAACTTCAACGGGATGAACTGATAACCCCCGTTACGATAGATACGTAAGGTGACAGACCTGTTGCTGGACTTAGCCTCTTCAATCGCGCGCGCCAGCTGCTGGTAATTTTTGAGGTCCTCGCCACCAATCCCAACAATTACATCACCAGCCTGAATACCCGCACGCGCCGCTGCGCCATGCGCCGCTTGCACCAGCAATCCATACTCCACACCCAATTGCTTACGCTGAGCCGGTGTCAAATCCCCAACCAACAATCCAACCTGACCAACGTTGGCATTGCTGCGCCGGCCTTGCTTGACACCACCTGCCTGCTCCGGCACTTCACTGACCGTGACTGTCAGTTCCTTGATAGCTCTGTTACGCCATACCTGCAATGTCACCTTGGCACCTGGCTTGGTCGCACCAACCATACGCACTAAATCAGCATTGGTGTTGATTGGCTTATCAGCAAATTTCATCACGATGTCCGATGGCAGCATACCCGCCTTGTCTGCTGGACCATCCTTCTCGACGCCACTGATCAATGCTCCTTGCGGCTTATTCAAGCCAAATGACTCGGCCAGATCTTTGGACATCTCCTGAATTGATACGCCAATACGACCACGCGTGACCTTACCACTGGCTTTCAGCTGTGCGGATACGTCCATTGCAACGTCAATGGGAATGGCAAATGACAACCCCATGAAGCCACCCGTCCGGCTATAGATCTGGGAATTGATCCCAACCACCTCACCATTCATATTGAACAAGGGGCCGCCTGAATTCCCAGGATTGACTGCCGCGTCAGTCTGAATGAAAGGCACAAAACTCTCGTCTGGCAGCTGACGACCCTTGGCACTGACGATTCCAGATGTCACGGTATTATCGAAACCAAATGGCGAACCAATGGCAACCACAGGCTCCCCCACTCGTAATCTGGCAGGCTCCCCCAACCGAACTGTTGGCAGTTGCTTGGCGTCAATCTTGATCAATGCCACATCAGTGCGTTCATCCGTGCCGATTACTTTAGCTTTGAACTCACGCTTGTCAGTCAACTTGACCGTGATTTCATCAGCATTGCCCACTACATGGGCATTAGTCATGATGTAGCCATCATTACTGATAATGAAGCCAGAACCCAGGCTACGCGCCTGGAATTCACGCGGCGGCTGCTGTCGTGGCTGGAACCGACGGAAAAATTCGTAAAACGGGTCATCTTCAGACATACCAGGGCCACCCTGATTATTGACAACCGTCTGGGTAGTGCTGATGTTGACGACAGCCGGCCCTTCTTTTTCAACCAACGCCGCGATATCCGGCGAAGCAATCGCAGCATGCGCAACGTGAATCGATGCCAACAGCAATGCGGTTGCTGACAACAATTTCTTCATAAGTGGATTACCTTTGTTTGATGAGCGATGAGGAAGCAGAACAATCAACTGATTGTGGCTGTGAAAAATCGACAGCCAAGCGGATACGTCTTGCCAATCTGCCGCCCAGCAAAATACCAAGCAACAAACCAACCGATGCACCCAATATGGAAACTTGCTCGCCAATCAATGCCCCTAGCAGAGCACCCAGCATGAGACTAAGCAGTGGCGTACCATAGGCGGCAGCAGCCACACGTCGTAGTACACCAGCATCAACACCCAGAGTCAGCATGTCACCAGGCTGACAGTTGTTCGCAGAAATTGCGAGATGGCGCGGAGCACGGCGAAACAGATGGGTAAACGCAGCCTGACTGGAACACTGCCCCTGGCATTGGCCACACCGCCCGAAGCCAACAGCCTCCACCTGAGCGGAGCCTGCTGCCACCTTACACACGACCACTCGCATTTCCATTACTGGGCTGCCCGGGACGGCTTTTGCGTGACCGAGCCACCGATCAACATCAGTGCCGCCTCAGGTACATCTCCCAAGGCGGTGATCCGCGCATCTGTCGTATAACGCGTATAAATATTGATAGCACCATGATTCACCATCATGCTGCCTTGCTTACCTTGCGATTGCTGTGGCTCGACGAAAACAGAAACTGCTGCCATGCCATCCCCCAGCATGAGGTGTGACACCTGCACATTTCGGTGCCCCAGCATTCGCTTGCCTTCCTGCAACAACCGATAACCGGGCGGCAGGGGTCGGATCTCGAAGCCAGAATCCGGACGACTACCCTCCGCAGCAATCACGTCACCGGGTCGCAATGGAATCTTATTGGCAAAACGGGGCTTCAGCGACTTGCGATCGAGCTGTCCGCCGATGTTGAGCTGAATGAACGAAAACTGCTCAACTGGTTCCCGCTTACTGTTGTAGGTACCAATACGCAACAGCAACCCCGAATTGGGGTCATACCAAAGCTTGCGACCATAACGCAGCGTGTCTTTGGGTTCCATCACCAGAACGGAGCTATCGATACCGGCGACACGCTCTACATCCTGTTTTTTGAAGTGATAGAGATTGACAATTTCGGCAGGATCGTCCGGCAACAAAGCCGGAAAAAGCTTGATACTGACACGACGCCTGAGCTCAACCGGGTTGGTAGGCAGTTCCGGCAAATAGCAATTTACTTGATCGTTAGATCGAATAAACTCACGCACCGGACCATCCAGCGATTCGCGCTTTTCCAGTTCATTGTCCCCTTCCAGCAAATGCATCATGCGGAAGGTTTCCACTTCACCATCATGCTGATAGACATACATGCCGGCATAGCTCTGCTTTCGCACAGCTGTTGCGATCTTCTTCAGCAATGCTGCCGCATCGGCAGGTGGCAACACGGTTTCAGCCACACACACACTGCTCGCCGCGGTCAGCAGCAGTACGCTCAGGAACACCCTCATGTGCTCAACGCCCTTTGGATTGACCTGGAGTGGTGAAATTGGCGGAATGCAGGCCGGTCATCTCACGATGCACCACCAGATAATCCTGCATACCGTCGATACTGGCACCGTTGGAAACTGCTACCTGATGCAGCGACGGATCATTCGCAGCCGCAATGGGCTGCACAGATGGGCTGACATTGCCAAGCTGCATGCCATTTAGCGCGAACCAACCGACCATAGCAACCGCCGCAACGGATGCGGCGGCAGACATCGCAACATACCGACGCGAGAAACCAGTGCGATTTTTCGGGATCGCCTTGGGAGCAAAAACAATCGGCTCTTGCGCCAAGCGCTCGCCAAACCGGGAGATGAAATCTGTCGACAATGGCGGCGCCTCATCGCGCATTGCATCACCAATCAGATGATAGACATGCCATTCGTCACGCAGCCCCTGTTCGGACTTGAATGCGGCAAGCATTCTTCCGACCGACTCTTCATCGAGTTCGCTGTCGATTAATTGGGAGAGTTGTTCGTTCATTTGGTTACCACCTCTTGTTTTTCCCGGTATCAAGCAAAGGTCGCAATTGCGCCGCGATAGCCTCGCGAGCGCGGAATATCCGTGATCTGACCGTCCCGATCGGACAGTCCATGATCGATGCAATATCTTCGTAACTCAGCCCTTCCATCTCGCGCAGCGTGATGGCGGTACGCAACTCGTCTGGCAATGCCTCAACAGCTTGGTTGACGGTATCGACTATCTGCCGGTTCATCAGTTCTGTTTCCGGCGTATTCATATCCGGAATGCGATCCGATAGCGTCGGCCCCTCGTCTTCCTCATCCATCACCTCGGCATTCACCGGCGCTCGGCGACCCATCGACACCAGATAGTTCTTGGCTGTGTTGATGCCGATTCGGTAAAGCCAGGTATAGAACGCACTCTCACCGCGGAACGTGGGTAACGCCCGATAAGCCTTGATGAAGGCTTCCTGCGCCACATCCTCGACTTCGCCGGGATCGCGGATGAAGCGCGAGAGCAAACGTGCCAGCTTACGCTGGTACTTGCTGACCAGCAGCTCGAATGCCCGCTTGTCGCCTTGCTGCGCTCGTTCGACCAGTTGCTGGTCGACCTCACGATCGCCCATTCAATATCACTCCCTGTTTTGTCGTTTTCTGCGGACATTGGTTCCACAGCAATTAAGCCATGTTTCAACAGATTATGCCCGCCTGACGGATGGTCCCCGACAGGTTTGCCAGTACTGACCTTGGGGTTAAGAAATAGTTCACGATACCTGCATTTATAGGTGTCGACTCTTGGCGGTCGACATCAACAACACTGCCCCGACCACTGCGGGTGTCAACGAATTAGTCAGGAAGCACATTACCCAATAATGCCAGATCAAACCCCGCCATACTGGGCATTTTGCGTTGTGGCGCCATCACAGTCATGCGCGTCACATTCAGATCGCGCAGTATCTGCGCGCCGATGCCATAGTTACGCAGATCCCATTTGCTACGGGTTCGGTTTTCCTGTGTTGGCATCAATCGGGCCAGTAGATCCTCGGCCGTTTCCGCCCGATGTAACAACAGCACCACCCCTTTACCTGCATCCGCTATCTTTTTCAAGGCTGGATAGACCCCCCAGGAATGCGCCTTGTCAGACACGTCCAACAGATCCATCACACTCAACGGCTCATGCACGCGCACCAATACATCATCACCCGGCTGAATATCACCCTTGACCAACGCGAGTTGCAATGTATTAGCTGTCAAGTCTCGATACACAATCAACTGAAAATCTCCTGCGATAGTATTGATTGCACGCTCCACCACTCGTTCCACCAAGCGCTCATGCTGATGGCGGTATTGAATCAGGTCCGCAATGGTGCCTACCTTCAAGCCATGTACCTCAGCAAATTGCAGCAACTCCGGCAAACGTGCCATGGTCCCGTCATCATTCATGATCTCGCAGATCACTGACGACGGCGTCAACCCCGCCAGCTGCGCCAGATCACAGCCGGCTTCGGTATGTCCGGCCCGTACCAGCACACCACCATCCTGCGCCATAAGCGGAAAAATATGACCAGGCTGAACCAGGTCCTCCGGCTTTGCATGCTTAGCCACCGCCACCCTGACCGTACGCGCACGATCTGCTGCCGAGATGCCGGTAGATACCCCTTCTGCCGCTTCGACCGACACTGTGAAATTGGTGCCATGAGGCGTCCCATTACGAGATACCATCAGTTGCAGATCAAGCTGGCGGCAGCGCTCACGCGTCAATGTCAAGCAAATCAAACCTCGGCCATGCTTGGCCATGAAATTGATGGCTTCCGGGGTAACAAAATCCGATGCCAGAATCAGGTCGCCCTCGTTTTCACGATCTTCATCATCGACCAGAATGACCATCCGGCCCGCACGCATGTCGGCGATAATGTCCTGAATCGGGGAAATATTCATAATCCATTCTTTCTGCATACCACCCTACCCTAACGGCAAGTCAGCGTGCGGTTAAGCATTCAACACTGGCAGCATCGGGATATCAGTAATACCGATATCCACACCCAGCTGCGACAACAAGGTGGAAATCTGCCCTCGATGGTGGGTTTGATGATTGAACATCTGTGTGACCAGTATCCACCGTGGCACGGTCTGGCTCATACCATACAGCTTGCTGGTCCAGGTCATTGGCTCACTTAGCCACGCCTGATCAATACCGGCAGCCCAATCGAGAAAATCCTGGTCCATTGCAACACGTGCGGCATGCAGCTGCGAAAAGTCCTCGTAAAGCGGCTCACCCATCGCCTTGACGTCATAGGTCTTTCCATTGAATCGTGCCAACCAGACTCGATCCCCCCACAAAATATGATTCAAAGTATGGTGGATGGAACCAAAGAATGCACCGCGATCCGCTTTCAGCAGCTCGTCACCCAGCTGACGACAGGCCTCATACAACCTTTCATTCATCCAGCAGTTGTACTCCGCCATCAACTGCGGGTAATGGCCAGTAAACATGTAACGATCCCTTCATCAACAGGTGGTGCTTGGTCACCGATAGCTTCAGCCGCGTTATTGTCGCAGATCGATCTGTAACAGACCACCGCACGAATGCAAGGGGGCCTCGAAAGCCGTACGATCGGCAGGCGATCATGCAACGCCAAATCAGCGGAAGCTCAGCAGACGCTCACAATAACGGGCGATCAAGTCGACCTCGAGATTGACTCGACTCCCTACTTTGAGGTGCTTCAGATTGGTTTCTTGCAGTGTATGCGGAATCAGATTGATCGAAAAGCAGTCACCCTCGACGCGATTGGTAGTCAGGCTGACGCCATTGATCGTTGCAGAGCCTTTTGCCGCAAAATATTTGGCCAATGCCGTCGGTGCATGAATTACCAACTCGAAACAGTCTCCAACCGCATCGAACGCCATCACCTCACCCACGCCATCCACATGCCCAGATACCAGATGCCCGCCAAGCCGGTCAATGGGACGCATCGCCTTTTCCAGATTCACTTCCAGCCCCGCCTGATCCAGGCCAGTCGTACAGTCCAGCGATTCCTTGGACACATCCGCTACAAAACCATCCGGGCTGAGTTCAATAGCGGTCAGACACACGCCATTGACCGCAATACTGTCGCCCAGCTTGACGTCGCTGAAATCGAGCCCTGGCGCGTGAATTTCAAGACGCAAATCATCACCCTGTAGCGTAGCCTGGCGAATGGTACCCGTTGCTTGAATAATGCCTGTGAACATGATGTCAAAAACTTTCATGATTGAGTATTGAATAGATAGGACAATGATCAGGCGGGATGAAGATGTGCCGTTAAACGCAAATCCTGGCCAACCATACGCTGGTCAACCCATTTCAAATCGTGCCGACCTGCCATTGCCGTCAACTCTGGCAACTCGAACAGCCCCCGTGCATGCTGCCCCAGCAGCACGGGGGCCAAATACAGCACCAGCTCATCCACCAAACCAGCATTCAACAACGCACCGCACAGCTGGCTACCTGCCTCCACCGTGACTTCATTCATGCCGGCGCTACCTAGCGCAGTCATCAGGGCCGACAAATCCACCTGACCTGACGTAGTAGGTAGATGCAACAGCGTAACGCCCATAGCCTGTAACGCAGCGGCCCGGGGCGAATCCGCAATGGCATGGGCAACCATCACCCCCCCCCCTTCCAGCAGACGAGCATCAACTGGCAAGCGCAACTGGCTATCCACCACCACACGAGCAGGCTGGCGACTACATAGCACTTCACGTACATTCAATTGCGGGTTATCAGCCAACACGGTACCAATACCGGTCAACATAGCACAGGATCTGGCTCGCAGCCGATGCACATCCACCCGAGCAGCCGGCCCAGTGATCCATTGGCTGATGCCATTGTTCAGTGCTGTTTTGCCATCCAGACTGGCAGCCAGCTTGACCCGTGTCCACGGCTGGCCACGCTCCATCCTTGAAATGAATCCAATATGATGCACGCGTGCCGCCTCGCCCAGCAACCCAACCTCCGCCCGAATACCTGCAGCCTTTAGTCGTTGCAAACCGCGACCGGACACCTGCGGATTCGGGTCAGTCAATGCCGCCACGACCCGGGCAATACCCGCCTCGGCCAGTTTATCTGCGCAAGGTGGGGTCCGCCCATGATGGCTACAGGGTTCCAGGGTAACGTAGGCCGTCGCGCCTTTTGGTGTATCGCCACGTTGCAAGCAATCCTTGATTGCCTGAATTTCGGCATGATCCTGACCGGCCGGCAGGGTATGCCCCTCACCGAGGATGTGCCCATCGCGTACCAGCACACAACCCACCGATGGATTGGGGGTCGTCAGCCACGCCCCTTGAACAGCAAGTTGCAACGCGCGCGCCATGAAACGATGATCGTCAGCAGAAAACATGGTTGCCTTCAAAGCCTGTCATAGAGCAAACCGCCATGTTACCGAGCACCGCTACCAGCGTCCACGGGCAATACCACTGCGCAATCCCCATACATACTGCACAATACAGATATAAGTCGATCTTCATCCTGCTTTGTCAATTGCTTGCCACTTGCATAAAATCGTCAGTCATTAAGTAATGCACACCGGAATATGACAAATCCCCACAACCACCCATCCAGCGAATACACGGAATTGATTGCGCGACTGGAAGCCGAAGCGATCCGCCATCCCACGTGGTACCGTGCCCGCGTACTGGCACTCGCGATGATCGGCCATGCCGGACAACTGCTGGCGGGCCTGTTGCTGGTCGCGGCTGCCATGCTGGCGATATCCGCTGCATTGTCCTATCCACTGCACCCCAGCTGGTTCATCGTGGCCACGGTTTTAAGCATTCTGGCCGCGCTGCTAATAATGTTATGCCGTATAACACCTGCCACACCACGGGGCGAGCTGCTGACTCGCGACAATGCACCCAACCTGTTCCGGCTGATTGACAAGGTAGCCACCAAGGTTGGGAGTCCGACGGTCAATCAAGTTTTGCTGACCGTAGATTTCAATGCCGCAATCATTCAACAGCCCAGACTGGGAGCTGTAGGTTGGCACCATAATATTCTGCTGTTGGGTTTACCGCTCATGCTGGCATTATCAACCCGACATTTTGCCGCTGTACTGGCACACGAGTTCGGCCACTTGTCCGCCCAACATGGGCGTTTTGCCTGCTGGGTCTATCGACTGCGCAATACCTGGCAACGAGCCTTGGAGCGTCATAACCTCGTCGACACGCAACAGTCGCTGCCAATGCAATGGCTACACCGATTCGTTCATTACTTCAATGCCTATTCTTTTGTGCTGGCGCGACAAAACGAATATGAAGCCGACCAAGCCTCCGTCACCATGTGCGGTAAGCGCGTCACGATGGAAGCGCTGGTCCTTTCGCAATTGGCCAGCCGCTGGCTGGAACAGCATTACTGGCCTGCCCTGCTACGCAATGCAGAAGACACACCAGAGCCCACGCCCTCTCCACATCGCGCGCTGGAACAAGCAATTACACTTGGCATGCAACAACACGATCTGGCCACATGGTTACAGAGTGCCTTGACACACGAAACCGGTCACTTTGATACCCACCCATCCCTGCGTGATCGGCTTGAGCACCTGGGCCATCCACCCGCATTGCCCGAGCCAATCAGTATCAACGCAGCCCGCAGACTGCTTGGTAACGACCTTGACGCATTGCAGGATACCCTGGATGAGGCTTGGCGCCAGCAGATCCGCAGCAGCTGGCAGGCACGACATCGTCAAGTACAGGAGGGGCGTCGTGAACTGGACGAATTGCAACAAGAGGCCAACACCGTCCCACTCAGTCTGCCGCGTGCATGGCGCTTGGCAGAACTGGCCAATGCACTGGGCAAGCACAAACTGGCCATTGCCAGCTGCGAATACCTTACCCGAGAACATCCGGAATTCGCGCCAGCGCATCAGCTGCTTGGGCAACTATGGCTATCGCAAAACGACCATCGTGGATTGGATCATCTGGACCAAGCGCTACGTCATGACCCCAGGCTGACTACGATTTGTGCTCGCCAGGCATATTGCTATCTGCAAGATAGAGGCGATGACCGAGGCGCAGAAAGCTACTTCCGCCTTGCCTGCGAATTTGTGCTGGCCACCGAGCATCGGGATGATGGCACCCCCAAGGCCGATATCCCACTGCTACCACACGACCTGCCACCACAACAGGCCGATGCGCTCAGCCGTGATTTGGCCAATGATCCTTTTGTGGAACAAGCCTGGTTGCTCCGACGGAGTGTGACAGATTTTCCGGAACGATCGCTTTATCTGATGCTGCTACAAAACACTACGCAGGCGAGAAGTGTCAACCCTCATACCATCACCCCCAACACATTGCTGCCCAACCAGACGTTCATCATCAAACTGGATAACCGCACACGGGCACTCAAGCAACGCGCCGAAAAACTATCGGGCTCGCAGCTGTTCCCCTGACCCGCTCACGGCTCACGATACTTACCCGACGACAGCCATTGCACCCCGGTGAGTAACGTCCCGTGGCAGCCCATCCTTCAAGTGCTGCAAATTAAGCCCAGTGCGGGCGCCGTGCCTTATCACAACTTAGCGACGTCAGAAATATCGGTTAGCATCTATCATTCTCGTATACCCGTCTGGATGCGCCCCTGCATGAATGCCAGCCTGTTCTCACATGCCCTGCTAGGTTCCCTGTTACTTTTTCCCTTACCGATCAAGGCTGCATCACCATCCGGCAAAGCGGTGCCCGTTCGAACCGCTGTTGTCCAATCAGGCCAAATCGCCCAAGCATTGACAGCAATCGGAAGTCTGCGCGCCAACGAATCGGTTGTGCTACGTCCGGAAGTGGCTGGGCGCATCACTCAGATCCACTTTCGTGAAGGGCAACAGGTCAAGCGGGGAGCATTGTTGTTTTCACTGGATGCCAGTGAACAGGAAGCGCAATTGAAAGCGACTCAGGTTGATGGCGAATTAGCCAAGGATCGCCTGAAACGTCTGCAATCGCTGAAACAGGACAATTATGTCAGCCAACAGGCACTGGATGAACAGCAATCCAGCGATCAACAGGCTCGTGCCAAAATTGCACTGGACAGAGCTCGATTGGCCAAAACCCGTATCGCCGCCCCGTTTGATGGGGTGCTGGGATTACGGCAAGTCAGCCCCGGCGCCTATGTGCAACCGGGACAAGAGCTGGTGAAACTGGAAGACGACTCAGTTTTAAAAGTGGACTTTCGGGTACCTGAGGCTTTCATCAACCAATTGGGCGCCGGCAAAGCCATTCAGATTGTTGTGGACGCGGCCCCAGGCCAGGAATTCACCGGTAGTATCAGTGCATTTGACACCACGGTCGACGAAAAAACCCGGAGCCTGCTGGTACGAGCCAGCACCCTCAACATCACCGGCCAGCTGAAACCAGGTATGTTCGCACGCATACGTATCCCACTGGCAAGACCAATGGCGGTGATTGTGCCGGAACAGGCCATTGTCGCCAAAGGCGGTTCCAGTCTGGTTTTCCGTGTTGTGGATGGCAAAGCAGTGCCAGCAAAAGTCACACTCGGCAATCGTCGCCCCGGTGAAGTCGAGGTAACACAAGGACTGAAAGCAGGTGAACGTGTGGTGGTTGAAGGCCAGATCAAGCTGCAGCCCGGCGCTGCCGTGACAGAAGCTGACACAGCCCCGGTAAAGAAGTCGTGAAGGGAATCCAATGACCCTGTCCGATCTCTCCATCAAACGCCCAGTACTGGCTACGGTGATGAGCCTGGCCATTATCCTGGTCGGCATCATGTCTTTCTTGCGTTTATCAGTACGTGAGTACCCCAACATCGATACACCAATCGTATCCGTCCGTACCGTATATAAAGGGGCCAGTCCGCAAGTCATTGAATCACAGGTTACCCAGCCACTGGAAGACTCGTTGTCAGGCATCGAGGGCATCAGGACCATCAAATCAGTCAGCCGAGAGGAGGTCAGCCAGATCACTGTCGAATTCATTGGTAATCGTGACGTTGACTCTGCAGCCAATGACGTGCGTGATCGGGTTGCCCGCGTCAAAGGCCGCCTGCCCGAAGCAGCCGATGATTCAGTTGTTGCCAAGATTGAAGCAGATGCCCAGGCTATCATCTGGATCGGTCTATCCAGCGATCTACATTCTTCGATTGATTTGTCGGATTATGCGGACCGCACCTTGGCCGATCAGATCAAAACCCTGCCAGGGGTAGCTTCCGTGATCATTGGTGGCGAGCGTCGACGCGCCATGCGTTTATGGCTGGACCGTGACAAGCTGGCGGCCAACGGACTGACCGTACAGGATGTCGAAAATGCACTGCGTAAACAGAACGTTGAAATCCCATCCGGCCGCATTGAAAGCCAGCAACGTGAGTTCACAGTATTGGCCGAAACCGACTTGCAAACACCCCAACAGTTTACCGACATGGTCATCAGCGAAGCGAATGGCTACCCATTGCGCCTAGGAGGCATCGGCCGTGCCGAAGTGGGTGCACAGGATGAGCGCAATACCATTCGTTACAAGGGCCAGCCCGCCATCGGCATGGGGGTGGTCAAGCAATCAACTGCCAATACGCTGGCCGTGGCCCAGGCCGTAAAGAATCTGTTGCCCACCATGCGTGCAAATCTCCCTCAGGGAATGCGACTGCAAGTCACCTTTGATAGCTCAATTTTCATCGAGAGATCGATTGATGCGGTCTATCACGCCATGCTGGAAGCACTGATCCTGGTGATTCTGGTGGTATTCCTATTCCTGCGAAGCTTCCGCGCAACCTTGATTCCGTTTGTGACCATCCCGGTGTCACTGATTGGCGCATTCATTTTTCTGCAGCTATTCGGTTTCACCATCAATGTGCTGACCTTGCTAGGCATTGTGCTGGCCATTGGCCTGGTGGTGGATGACGCCATCGTCGTGCTCGAGAATATTCACCGCCATATCGAAGCAGGCATGCCCCCCATCCAGGCCGCATTTCGCGGCAGCCGCGAGATTGCCTTTGCGGTCATCGCCATGACCGTTACGCTGGCAGCAGTCTTTACACCACTGGCCTTCATGCAAGGCAATACTGGCAAGCTGTTTGGCGAATTTGCACTGACTGTTGCTGCCGCGGTACTGGTATCCGGCTTTATTGCCCTGACACTGACACCCATGATGTGCTCGCGCCTGCTGAAACATGAGGCACGACATGGTGCCATCTATAATGCCATCGAACAGGTCCTGGTCAGGTTGCATGATGGCTATCGCACCATGCTGGCCGCCAGCCTGCGTCAACGCTGGGTCACGGCATATTTGTTTGCAGGTTGCTTGGGCGGCGCCGGCTGGCTGTATCTGCAACTGCCATCTGAGCTTTCTCCCACCGAAGATCGAGGTTTTTTCATTACTGTCGTTGTTGCGCCTGATGGGGCCAGCTTCGACTATACCGATCGTTACACGAGGCAGTTGGAAGGCATTCTTGCCGGCATCCCGGAGGCACAAGGTTATTTTACTATCGTCGCCCCTGGCCTGGAGCGGCCCAATCCAGTCAATTCGGCTTTGGGGTTTGTTCAGCTGAAACCATGGGATCAACGCCAAGCCAAGCAACAGGACATCACCAAAGCCCTGGGAGGTCAGTTGTTTGGTGGCCTTCCTGGCGTATTGGCTTTTGCCATCAACCCACCATCCTTAGGACAAAGTTTCCGCAATCCGGCCGTACAATTTGTCCTGACCGGCAACAGCTATGAAGCACTAGAGAAGAATGTCGACAAGCTGATGAGCAAACTTCGCCAGTACCCTGGCATTGCCAACCCGGATACCGATTTGAAGCTGAACAAACCGCAGTTAGCCGTGACAGTTGACCGTGACAAAGCGGCCAGCATCGGGGTGGAGGTGGAATCGATCGGCCGCACCATGGAAAGCCTTTTGGGCGGCCGCCAAGTGACACGCTTCAAATTTGAGGGCAAGCAATATGACGTGATTGTACAGATGGACGCCGACAGTCGCGCCCGGCCGGATGACCTGGCTGCCATCTATGTCCGTAATGCCGGCGGACAACTAATACAATTATCCAACTTGGTCACGGTCAGCGAAACAGTCGCACCCAAGGAGTTGAACCACTTCAATCGGCAACGTGCCGCCATCATCTCTGCCAATGTGTCCCCCGGTTATACACTTGGACAAGTGCTGGATGAGCTGGACAAGATTACCAAGACTGAATTGGGCGATAACACCCAAACAGCACTGGATGGTCAATCGCGCGAGTTTCGCGAATCCGGTGGTGCAATGATGCTGACCTTTGTACTGGCACTGGCCTTTATCTATTTGGTGCTGTCCGCCCAATTTGAAAGCTTCATCAGCCCCCTGGTAATCATGCTGACCGTACCACTGGCCATGGCAGGCGCCTTGCTGGCATTGCGATTAACAAATGGGTCGCTGAATGTGTACAGCCAGATCGGTCTGGTGATGCTGGTGGGATTGATTACCAAGCATGGCATCCTGATTGTGGAATTTGCCAATCAGTTACGAGACCAGGGACGAGACAAGTTCGATGCCGTGACGGAAGCAGCCACGCTACGTCTGCGGCCGATTCTGATGACAACCGGTGCCATGGTATTGGGCTCTCTACCGCTGGCCATGGCCACTGGGGCCGGGGCGGAGGCACGGCAACCCATTGGCTGGGTGATTATGGGTGGCTTGATGTTTGGCACCTTACTGACTTTGTTCGTCATCCCCACCGCTTACACATTGCTGGTCGGGAAACACAAGCCACAAGTCATGCCCATCATGGAACCAACCTCTTGAGTCACCGAGGCAATGCCGGTACTTCGATTCGGTTCAGCTACAAAGCTGGGGCCTATCAGCATAGCCAACCTAGTTAGAGCCGCTAACAAAACCCTTCTGGTGTTGTTGTGCAAACTTGTCGTACTCACGTACTGCCTTCATTTGCACGCCTAACCAGAATCACTTCGCTGGGCTTTGTTAGCAGCTCTTAGTACCACGACACGATGCTTACAGGGTGCCACCAGTTCGGGTATTCGAGTTAGCACGACCTTGCAGCCGCTGCACCATCACTGGTGCTAGGGCACCTGTATGAACGACATCGGGGGCTTACGCCCCCGATCATTCTGTATATAGCTTACAACGCCAGTTGGCTACTGGCCACCTGTTGATCAGTTCTTGCGGCTGTGGCGTTGACTACGTACATTCTGTGCCTCCACCGCGCGCACCTGCTCCACGAATTTGTCGAGCACACCATTGATGAATTTATGGCCTTCATTGCCGCCAAAGGTTTTCGAGAGCTCAATGGCTTCATTGATGATGACCGGGAAAGGAGTATCCGGCATGTGTACCAACTCATAACCCGCCACCAGCAACACGCCTCGCTCAACCGGGCTCACATCATCCCAGTTACGCTCCAGGTAAGGCGCCATGGCTGAACGCAGCGTATCGACATGCGAAATGGCACCAAACAATACCGTGCGGAACAGATTCAGATCACATTTGGCAAACGCTTGGTTTTCCGCCAGATTTTTTTCGATCATCGTGGCAGGGTCATTGGTCAGCTGCCATTGATACAGGCCCTGCACGGCGAATTCACGTGCCTTGCGACGTGCGCTTTTCATTATCTACTCAGCCTTTTCAACAGATTGATCATTTCAACAACGACCTGTGCCGCGTCGGTACCTTTTTCCTGCATGCGCACCAGCGCCTGATCATCGTTTTCCGTGGTCAGGATCGCGTTGGCGATGGGCACGTCCGTTTCCAGACCAACGTCACTGATGCCAGCAGCAGATTCATTGGAGACCACTTCGAAATGATACGTTTCGCCGCGAATGACAGCTCCCAACGCCACCAAACCATCAAACTTGCCGCTCTGGGCCATGGTTTTCAGTGTCAGCGGCGCTTCCAGCGCACCAGGAATAGTGGCAATCAGAATGTCTTGTGATGCAACACCCAAACGCAGCAGTTCGGCGGTGCAGGCGGCAAGCAAGCCTTCGCAGACATCAGTATTGAAACGGCACATCACAATGCCAATGCGCAAGCCTTCACCGTTACGGTTCGGCTCGATTTCCAGAATATTGTCGTAGCGGGCCATGCGGCATTCCTAAGTCGAACCCGGTAGACAGACCGGGTTTTTATGTGGGACGGAAAACTCTTCATTTTACATGGTGATAGCCCTGTTGGCTAACTGTGGCTTTCCTTTAAACAAGGAATTTGCACAATTCCGCTTATAATGAGCCGCTTTTCTTCACGCGAGTCCAACGTGTCCGCACCTTCCCGCGCCGGCCTGGCTATGGCCCTCATTTCAACCTGGCTGATCTGGGGATCGACTTATCTGGCGATCCGTTTTGTCGTTTTCGATATTCCGCCGTTCATGGCAGCCGCAATCCGATTCTGGCTGGCTGGCGGGGTATTGTTTATATGGTTGAAATGGCGTGGCGTGGCGATACCATCGAGAATTCAACTGCGCAACGCCGCCATCATCGGCACCATGATGCTGGCTGGCGGTAATGGCGCGATCACCTATGCCGAACAGGAAATCTCATCCGCCGTGGCTGCACTGGGTGTGGCGATTGTTCCGTTGCTGACCGTCATTGTCGCCCGATTTTGGGGACACCACGCCAGCAAAGCCGAATGGATTGGCATCGGAATTGGCATGACTGGCATCATCACGCTCAACTTCGGTGCAGACCTAAGCGCCAGCCCAACGGGGGCCGGTTTGATTCTGTTCGCGACCAGCATCTGGGCGGTTGCAACAGTCTGGAGCAAATACCTGGACATGCCATCCGGCACGATGTCGAGTGCGATTCAAATGATGGCTGCTGGCGCGGTGCTGACGTTGATGAGCTTGCTACATGGCGAGCGACTCACCCAGATGCCATCGGGCACATCGATCGCCGCCCTGCTCTACCTGACCATTGCTGGTTCGATGATTGCCTATAGCGCATTCTCTTACCTGATTTTGCATGTACGGCCGGCCTTGGCCTCCAGCTATGCCTACGTGAATCCACTGGTGGCTGTGTTTCTGGGGTGGTGGATCGGTAACGAACATATCGGATTTCATGAGTTGGCTGCAATGGGGGCGATTCTGATCGCGGTCGCCATGGTGGTCTTCCAACAGGTCAAAAACAAGGCGTAGCGCGTAATGCACGTATGAACGCAATCCTGCAACGCGTGACAACAGCGCCTACACTGAACACATCACCCGCCAAGGGAACAACATGGAATTCCTCAAAGCTTTTATCTCGCTACTGGTGCTGATCAATCCCGTGGGAGCCATCCCGCTGTTCATCAGCCTGACACACGCCCAATCCAAGATTGAAAAGAAGCGTACCATCCGCGTGGCTGCCATTGCTGTGGCCTTGGTCATCATCACTTCTGCCTTCATTGGCGAATTCGTGATCAAGCTGTTCGGTATCAGCATGGCAAGCTTCCGTACCGGCGGCGGTATTTTGTTGCTGTTGCTGGCCATTTCAATGCTGAATGCACAACTGGCCCCAGCCAGGCAGACTCCGGAAGAAACCGATGAGGCTGAGCACAAGCACAGCATTGGTGTGGTACCGTTAGCTATTCCATTACTGACCGGGCCAGGTGCAATCAGTACGGTGATCATTTACACCGACCGCATCCGCCATTGGTGGGAATACAGTTATATGATTGGCGCCGGTGTCGTCATTGGCCTGATCACCTTTGCTGCGCTGAACCTTGCCGACCCGATCAGTCGCCTGGTCGGTCGCACTGGCATCAATATATCGACCCGACTGATGGGCTTGTTACTGTCAGCGGTTGGCATCGAATTCATCTGCGCCGGGCTGGTAGAACTGCTACCCGGCCTGGCCAAATAACGGAAACTTTCATGTTCGAAACCGCTACACCGCACCTGCATTCCATTCGCGATCTGATCCGCTTTGCTGTCAGCCGCTTCAACGAAGCACAACTCCACTTTGGCCATGGTACCGATAATGCCTATGATGAAGCGGTCTATCTGATTCTGCATAGCCTGAACCTGCCGCTAGAACGCTTGGAACCGTTTCTGGACGCCCGCCTGTTACCCGAAGAAGTCTCCAAAGTGTTGGCGGTATTGCGTCGCCGAGTAGAAGAACGCAAACCATCCGCCTACCTGACCAATGAAGCGTGGTTGGGAGATTACCGTTTTTATGTGGATGAACGAGTGATCGTACCGCGCTCGTTCATTGCAGAACTGTTGCGACAACACCTGGTACCCTGGGTTGAATATCCGGAACTGATCCATAGCGGGCTGGATCTGTGCACCGGCTCCGGTTGCTTGGCCATCATGATGGCCGATGCTTTCCCTGATGCGGAAATCGATGCCGTCGACCTGTCACCAGATGCGCTCGCTGTGGCTGCACGCAACGTCGAAGCCTACCAACTTGGCTATCGGGTCAACTTGCTCCAATCAGACATGTTTGCCAGTGTCCAATCACGCCACTACGACCTGATCGTCAGTAATCCGCCTTACGTGGATGCCGAGTCGGTCGCTACATTACCCAGAGAATACCTGCAAGAACCAGAACTTGCACTCGGATCAGGTGACGACGGCCTAGATGCAACCCGCGTGATCCTGGAAGAAGCCCCCACCCTGCTCAACCCGCACGGCATTCTGGTTGTCGAGATTGGCCATAATCGCGACATACTGGAGGAAGAGTTTCCCGACCTACCTTTTACCTGGTTGGAAACCAGTGGGGGTGATGGCTTCGTATTCCTGTTACGCAAAGAAGACTTCAACCGCGTCTGATCACGCCATCCTATTCGCCAGCCCAAAGCCAAGTCACGTTCAGTGGCTTGGCTTTTTTGTGCGCTTGATCAAGCACCAATCAACTGGGCGTTGATTCCGACAGGAGCACATAACAACAGAATCACCCCCTAATGACCAACCGCTAACAATGTCAGCCAGAATATTGGTGCGATCGCTGTCTGGCACCATAAATGTACGAATCCCAATCAGATACATATGTCTTTCAAGCTGATTTGATCATTGGCATCGAATAAGCAATCTTGACTATTCCCCCACTCATGACATTGGCCTATTATGATCCGGGCTGCGGGGGATGACGCTCACACCTCCCCTCACACTCATCACAACACAAACCGGAGAAATCAATGAGGACACTACCTTACAAACAGGTCATTGTGCTGGCGGTCGGACTAGCACTGGGCAATCTGGCTCAAGCAGGTGAACTGCCAAATGGCCGATATATTGCAGTAGCGGTTCACAGTGGTAAGTGTGTTGATGTGGCAGGAGCTGGCACGGGTGATAGTGTCAACATTCAGCAAGCCACTTGCAATGGCAATACAGCTCAAGTGTTCGATATCAACGATATGGGCAATGGTTGGTACAAGTTGGTCAATATCAACAGCAACAAGGTGATGGATGTGGCCGGCGCGTCAACCGCCGATGGGGCCAATATTCAGCAATACAGCGACAATGGAACAGATGCACAGCGTTTTGCGATTCGCCGTTTTTCCGGCAATGAATATGTAATCGTTTCCAAAGTCAGCAACAAATGTGTGGACGTTGCCGAGCACGGCACACAGGATGGCGCCAATATTCAGCAATGGTCCTGCGCACAAAGCAACAATCAGCGCTTTCGCTTCATCCCGCTGGTCAATGCTGGTAATGCAGTACCAGTCGGCCGCTACACGCTCAAGGCCGTACACAGCGAATTGTGCCTGGATGTGGCGGGCGCCAGCAAAGATGCCGGTGCCAACGTACAACAATGGACATGCAACAGCACGGCTGCACAGTCATTTGACCTGATAACGAAGGCCGGCTATTACCAATTGCTGAATATCAACAGTGGCAAGCCGGTAGAAGTCAGTGGAGGTGCCACTGTAAATGGGGCCAACGTACAGCAAGGCAATGTCCTGAACACTGATTATCAACGCTTCTTCCTTATCGATAAGGGGAACGGGCAATATGAAGTTCACAGCAAACATGCCAACAAGTGCCTGGATGTCGACAAGCGCAGCATGGTCGATGGTGGCAATGTGATTCAATGGTCTTGCGGTAACAGTCAGCCCAATCAAAAGTGGGCCCTGGTCGCAGATGGCAGTAATGGCGGCCCGAAGCCCGGGTGGGAGTTGGTCTGGGCCGATGAATTCAATGGCCCCAATATTGACCCCAGCAAATGGAATTTTGAAGTGAACGGTGGCGGTGGCGGCAATAATGAGCTGCAGTACTACACCGACCGTAACCAAAATGCTTTCATTCAGGATGGCATATTGGTCATCCAGGCCCTACGTGAACGTTATTGCAGTACGGATGGTTGCCGTGACTACACTTCAGCCCGCCTGAACAGCGATCACAAGGGCGACTGGCTTTATGGTCGCTTTGAAGCCCGCGCCAAGTTGCCCCGCGGCCAAGGCATCTGGCCGGCAATCTGGATGCTACCAACTGACTGGGCATATGGCGGTTGGCCGATGAGCGGCGAAATCGATATCATGGAAGCCGTCAATACCGATACTGCCGGGGGTAACAATGTCTACGGTTCCCTGCACTACGGCCCTGCCTGGCCGAACAACCAGCATCAGACCAAAGGCATTTCGCCGTCATCCAGCGTCTCCCGCAACTTCCATACCTATGCAATGGAGTGGGATCCGAGAGAAATCCGCATCTATGTCAACGACACCCTTTACGCCAAGTACACCAGCTGGTGGACACCAAATGGTGCATTCCCAGCCCCATTTGACAAGCGCTTCCATTGGGTATTGAATCTGGCGGTGGGGGGCAACTGGCCAGGCAGCCCGGACAGCAATACCGTCTTCCCACAACGGCTGGAGCTGGATTGGGTACGCGTCTACCGGAAGCGTTGATAGAAAAAAACGTCGGGCTAGACGAATCTGGCCCGACATGTCTTTTTTGCCAGAGCTGACGGTCGCTTCCTCACCCTATCCCCGTTCAACGTCAACGAACTACCGTCACGGCATGAACATCGATTTCAGGGGATTCCAGAAAATCTTTTTCCACTTCGCCACGAATCTCAACAATCGTCTTGTCACTGATCTTCTCGGCCGGGAAATACTTGGCATCAATATCCACCCGGATCTCAGCCGTACCATCCGAAAAAATGTATTTGTCTTTCGACACTTGCCGCAGAATATGACCGCGAGCAACCACTTGTTGATCATCCACGGGGTTCGCAAGAATCGCTTTGACGGATGTGGCGACCACTTGCGCAGCCGGGCCAATATATTCCGCCATGCTGTTAGCTGACAAGGTAAGTGCATTAGCGGCCAGCAGCACAATCAAGCCATATCGTGGTACGGGCATAAGCTTCCCCTCTGACTGATCTATAGAAGTACCAAAGCATATGCCGGCACAGAAAATGGATTGGTCAACTCAGGCTGCATTCGGTTCCATCTTTTATGTTAAGCGTCTGGGCATATCACCGATTCAGCAAATGCCCATTCCCTCACGTCAGGCCCCAGTCCAATCCAGAATGACCTTCCCGGATTGCCCGGACAACATGGCCAGGAAACCGGTCTCATACTGGTCTACAGAGAAACGATGTGTAATGATCGGACTGATGTCCAAACCCGATTGCAGCATTGCTGCCATCTTGTACCAGGTTTCAAACATCTCGCGGCCGTAAATGCCTTTGATTTCCAGCCCTTTGAAAATGACCTGGTTCCAATCAATGGATGTATTTTTCGGCGGAATTCCCAGCAGGGCAACCTTGCCGCCGTGATTCATACTTTCCAGCAGATCACGGAATGCTGCCGGGTTCCCGGACATTTCCATACCAACATCGAAACCTTCCGTCATGTGCAGATCACGCATGACGTCTTTCAGACTCTCACGTGACACATTGACGGCGCGGGTTGCCCCCATCTTGCGGGCAAGTTCCAGTCGGTAATCATTGACATCGGTAATCACCACATGGCGGGCGCCAACATGGCGAGCAATGGCCACAGCCATGATACCAATCGGGCCAGCACCGGTAATCAGGACGTCCTCCCCTACCAGATTGAAGCTCAGGGCCGTATGAGTCGCATTGCCGAACGGATCAAGAATTGAGGCGATTTCATCTGGAATGTCATCAGGAATCTTGAACGCATTGAAGGCAGGGATAACCAGGTATTCCGCAAATGCACCTTCACGATTCACCCCTACACCCACCGTATTGCGGCACAAATGGCGGCGCCCAGCCCGGCAGTTGCGGCAATAGCCACAGGTGATATGCCCCTCACCACTGACACGATCACCCGTTGCAAAGCCACGTACTTCAACACCCATGTCCACCACTTCACCGACATATTCATGGCCAACATGCATGGGGACAGGAATGGTGGCCTGCGCCCATTCATCCCAGTTCCAGATATGGATATCCGTACCGCAAATAGCCGTCTTGCGGATTTTGATCAGCAGGTCGTTATGCCCGATCTCCGGTTTCTTGACACGAGTCATGGTCAAGCCAGGGGCGCGTTCAAGTTTGGCGAGTGCTTTCATACTACTATCCTCCAACATCCTGTTTTTAGTGTGGACCGGGCGCAGCCGGCCCAATATTGAATTTTAATTGATCACACCCAGTTCACGCCCTACCTTGGCAAAAGCGGCCACAGCCTGGTCGATCTGTTCCGGAGTATGAGCTGCGCACATTTGAGTCCGGATACGGGCTTTGCCTTTGGGGACGACCGGGAACGAAAAGCCGATCACATAAACACCCTCCGCCAATAGCTTTGCAGCCATATCACCTGCCAATTTTGCTTCACCCAACATCACAGGAACAATCGGATGCTGACCGGGCACCAGATTGAAGCCCAACTTGCCCATTTCACGTCGGAAGTGCTGGGCATTTTCCTGCAAACGTGCGCGCAAGCGAGCACCATCGCTTTCCAGAATTCGCAATACTTCAAGGCTGGCCGCCGTGATGACTGGGGCCAATGAATTGGAGAACAGATAGGGTCGGGAACGTTGTCTCAACCACTCAACAATCGGCGCACGCGCCGCCACATAACCGCCAGATGCACCACCCAGTGCCTTGCCAAGTGTGCCGGTATAAATATCGACTCGATCCGCCACGCCACACAATTCCGGTGTACCACGGCCATTCTCACCGATAAAACCGACTGCATGACTGTCGTCCACCATCACCAGCGCGCCATACTTGTCAGCCAGGGCGCAGATGGACTTAAGATCGGCGATGATGCCATCCATCGAGAACACGCCATCGGTCACAATCAGCTTGAAACGGCTACCAGCTGCGTCGGCCGCTTGCAACTGGGCTTCCAGATCGACCATGTCATTGTTGTGATAACGGAACCGCTTGGCCTTGCACAGACGGATACCATCAATGATGCTGGCGTGATTCAGTTCATCCGAAATCACGGCATCCTCTTCACCCAGCAATGTTTCAAATACGCCGCCATTGGCATCGAAGCAACTGGAATACAAAATGGTGTCATCCGTTCCCAGAAAACGGCTGATAGCCTGTTCCAGTTCTTTATGCACGGTTTGCGTACCGCAAATGAACCTTACCGAAGCCACACCATATCCGTAATGTTCCACCCCTTGTTTGGCCGCTTCGATCAGACGTCGATCGTCTGCCAGACCAAGATAGTTGTTGGCGCAGAAATTGAGAACTGGCTTGCCATCTTGAAGCCGGATATCTGGACGCTGGTGGCTAGCAATGATGCGCTCCGGCTTGTAATAGCCTTCGTGGTGCAGGGTATCGATTTGCTCGCGGAGGTGGTCGAGCAGATTAGCTGGCATGGGTGAGTCTCCTTCACGGTCCGTATATGGCTGTCATCGGCAGCACCGCTGCTGCGCCACAATCATCGAACAGACGAGCGTGCCTGCGCAAATCAATTGCGCCAGGCCAGCACCAGCCGGGATTGCAATCGCAGGGGATAACGGCGATTACCTGTATTGGGATTCGCCCTGGCAGGGATCGCCTGCTGCTTGGGCATCTGACGATTGTAGTGCATTCAGCCTGTTTCGGCGCCTGCCAGATTGGCCTGAAGTCAACCATTACAGTTTGCCAGCAGGACAGTAGACAGCATAAAAAAAGCCGGCATGGGTTACATGCCGGCAATCGCTTGGAGAAGAGAGAGGAACAGTCACATACCTCTGCCTGGCCAATGGTCAGGCAGTCAAGCCAACACATCAATCGTCAAGCCCAAACAACACAAGTCAGCTTGCACCCGCGTCACGCCGGCTCATACTGACAGCCCGCAACATCCCGGAACCGGACAGTTAATCCACTTACCCTATCATTTCATTTACTCATAAGAGCCAACGCCACAAATTCTTAACTATCAATGATTCAATTTTATTGACCCATATCAAAAAACTTATTTTCAGCTCAAACAGCATGAGCCATTCAACTAAATCATGCAGAAAATCACCTAGCCTAATAGCAGATCCAAATCAGACTGACCCCAATCTGACCCGCTGCCATCAGGCTCGATATTCGTTACCCGGCTAGCCATCAGACTCGGCAACGAATGCCACCATCCAATCAAAATACAAATCGCACCGCCAACTGCCCCATAAACACCCAGCACATTTCACTGAATTCACCCATATCAATTAACGAAATACTTACTTCAACCCACACCACCAATCAGAACAAATCAACACTCATCACAAATTACCTGAATAGCCGGCAATATAGGAAATGATTACTAAACAAACAAGATTTTTTTAATAAATAACCAATTCACATTCAATTAAATCCGAAAATATAATTGGTAGTATGCGTGGCAACAAATGAGCATCCAGGTGCTCAGCGCGCTACCGTCAACGCGCCTCAATCACTGCATACTCGCCATTCTGGCGGATGATGACCAAACCTCTGTCAAGTGCGGCCATGTAACTTGGCGCCAGCGGATGACGTTTGCTGAAGGACACATACAATGACATGGGTCGTATCAGACCAACCTGACGAATCATGTCACCAAACGTATCCGGGTAACGACGAGCCAGATATGTAGCAACCTTTTCAAACATCACCACATAATCGACCCGGCCCAGCATCAACTTGTGCAGGCTATCCACGTCGTGAGTCGAGATATCCTTGTTGATATTGGTATTGAAGTCGAATTCGTCACCATAGGTATAACCATTGGTAACGCCGCCCCGCCGCCCTTCCAGATCCTGCGTTGTCAATTTGGACTGTCGGCTGATTTGCTTGGCATGTACTCGTGTGTAGATATTGGCATTTGCTTGAAACAACGACTGCCGGTGGAATAGGTACTCAGTCTCTAGGCTACGATCCCGCACTGTATCAAAACAACCGGTCAACCGCCCGATTCGAGTCAGTTGCATGCACCTTGAGCACGGCATCGGGTTCAGTTGCACCCGACTGCTCGCTGCTGCCAGCGCCTGGGTGACAATATCCACCGCCATGCCACTGGGTTTACCATTGTCCAACTAAGCATAAGGCGCCCAATCATCTTCCACCCCTAACACCATGATATCGGGACTATCTGCTCGGGCTCTATCCATTAAGACTAGACAGGCCAGCACCAGGATCAGCTTGATCAGGCATGGTTGGTACGGCAGTTGATTCTGTCGTTGCTGGGCCATGGCGCTGGGAAATGAATCGATCTTGGCGCTTCTCGTGATATTTGGCTGTGGGGTTTGACCTGCACAAGTTGAATCGAAGCAATGTTCATGAATCATGCAGCATGGCCGGCATGCACCCTACTACACCGGCCAAGCGCTTTCAGCGCTCACGTTCCGCTACAGCCTTCAAGCGCCGCCATAATGTAGTCCGACTGACCCCCAATTGCGCTGCGGTCTTGCCATGATCACCACCACACGCTGCCAGCACGGCCAGCATGCGATCGCCATCGGTACGGGTGTGCGTACCTTGGCTGGTTTGCAGTTGAAGCTCTGGCGCCAACCGAAACACCATGGTTTCATCCAGCTGTCCCTTTTCGTCATAAAACACCGATATGCGCTCGATCAGATTCTCCAGCTCTCGCACGTTACCCAGCCAGTGGTATTGCAACAGGTAAGGCAGCAACGTCGCCAACATGCCGTCAACATCACGCTGGGCGCCAAGCTTCGCCAATGCCTGCGTGGCAAGCAAGCGGGAAATGTGCGGGATATCGCCCAACCGCTCACGCAATGGCGGCAAGCCAAGATTCAAGATATTGAGCCGGAAGAAGAGATCAGCCCGAAAGTCGCGTTGAGCAACCAGTTGCCTTAAATCACGATGGGTCGCGGCAATCACCCGGACATCCACCGGTGTCGGCTCATTGCTACCCAGGCGCAGCACTTCGCGTTCCTGCAGCACCCGTAACAGACGGGTCTGCAGGCTGAGTGGCATCTCGCCGATTTCATCGAGAAAAATGGTCCCAGTATGAGCTGATTCGAACAGACCCGGTTTGCCACCCTTGCGCCCCCCTGTAAACGCGCCTTCCTCATACCCAAACAGCTCGCTTTCCAGCAGGCTTTCAGGAAAGGCCGCACAATTGATGGCCACAAACGGCGCCCGGGTACGTTTACCTGCATTGTGAATACTCTGTGCAAACAACTCCTTACCTGTGCCGGACTCGCCGGCAATCAGCACCGTCGCATCTGACCGCGCATACAGCAGGGCCAATTCCTTGGCCTCCTTCATTACATCAGATTCACCAACAATGTCATCAAACCGGTAACGTGCGACGAATTGGTGGTGTCGACTTTGTGAACGTAATTTTCGGTCAGCACGCTGGATCAGCGTCGCATCCTGAAATGTCAGCACTGCACCGGTCTGCTCTCCGCGCTCCACAATCGGCATCCGGTTCACCACCAACGTACGGCCATTGACGGTCTGTACCTGCTCCATTGCGGCCTGTCCGGTTGCCAGTACGTCTTCCACCGCCAGCCCTGGCGCCACCTTGCTGAGCGGCTGCTGAAACGCCCAATCGGCAGATATCCCCAGCAACTTTTCCATGGCAGGGTTCAGTGCTTGGATGCAACCCTGCATATCGACCGCGGCCACTCCCTCTACCAAGCTATAGAGAATATTCCCGACCCGTTCCCGCTTGGCTTCTTCGATTCCGGCGATACGGGCAATTTCCAGTGCATCGTCGAATGCCTGTCGAATACCCGCCTCGGAATAGATCACAATGCCGGTCAAACCCTCCTGTTCTGCCAACCACGCTACCTGCGCGGAACCAATCACGACATCGACACCGCGCGCATGTAATTCATGAAACAAGGCGCGCGCTTCGGTATCGTCGTGATAATTCAGCTGCACCACATCCAGATTGAGCAAAGGTTTGATGTCATCAAACTCCCCGGCCAGCGATTGCCGGGTCACAATGGCCACCTTGCTCGACAAGCGCCGAGCCCGCACCAGCGCCTGCATGATGTCGTAGCCACCCACCTTGATCATCACCGCCGGCACCGGCAATGCTGCCCGTAGTCGCTGGGCCGTGACGCCAGCAGCAATCGCCACGTCCAGCAACCCTGCACGATGCAGTGCCACTGCATCCGGCACGGCCTCGTCCAATGGCTTGTCCAGCAGGCGGATGTCCGCGTGGGGAGCATACTCAGCCAACAGAGTCCGCACCAAGTCGGCCAAGCCTTTGGTGGCGACCACCACCAACTGGGTCTTTGTATTCATCACCACATCCGTTTCAGCTTTGAAACACATTTATTTCAACCTGAAACATACCTGAAAAACGCCGTGCATGCAGTATGCGCCACCAGATGCCTGATTGCATTGGAACTATCGCCAGAAATGGCGTCAGATACTGCAGCTGGCCCAAATCTTGCGTCTTGACAACCCAATCAGGAAAAGGAGAACCCCATGACCCGACCGATCTCACCTGGCGCGCGTTTCCGCCAGGCCGTCAACGACCACAAACCCCTGCAGGTGTTAGGTGCCATCAATGCTTATGCCGCCAAGTTGGCCGAACACAGCGGCGCAAAGGCGCTTTATGTTTCGGGTGGTGGCGTGGCAGCCAGCTCCTGCGGCATTCCAGACCTCGGCATCACAACATTGGAAGACGTGCTGATCGATGTACGCCGTATGACCGATGTAACGGACTTGCCAGTGCTGGTGGATATCGATACCGGCTGGGGGGGGGCCTTCACCATTGGCCGCACCATCAAAAGCATGATCAAGGCAGGCGCCGCCGCTGTGCATATTGAAGATCAGGTTCAGGCAAAGCGCTGTGGACATCGCCCCGGTAAAGCAATTGTGTCGCAGGAGGAAATGATCGATCGGGTCAAAGCAGCGGTCGATGCCAAAACCGATTCCGACTTCGTCATCATGGCGCGCACCGATGCCTTGGCCGTGGAAGGGCTGCAGGCAGCCATCGACCGTGCCTGCGCGTGTGTGGAAGCAGGTGCTGACATGATCTTTCCGGAAGCGATGACAGCGCTGTCGATGTACAAGGAATTTGCTGCTGCGGTCAAAGTACCGGTTCTGGCCAACATTACCGAATTCGGCGCCACTCCGTTGTTTACCCGCGAGCAGCTGGCCAGTGCCAATGTCAGCCTGATCCTGTACCCGTTGTCTGCGTTCCGGGCCATGAGCAAAGCTGCGCTGGGTGTGTACGAAACCATACTGCAGCAAGGCACCCAACAACCGGCACTGGGGGCCATGCAGACTCGCATGGAGCTTTACGATCACCTGGGCTACCACGCTTTCGAGCAAAAGCTGGACGCCCTGTTTGCCAGTGGCAAGCCATCGTGACGTTTACCCTGCAAGGGAAACGCGTGTTGTTGCGCGACTGGCACGATGACGATCTGGACGCGTGGGCTGCTATCAATGCGGACCCCGTTGTGCGCCAGTACTTCCCGTCCGTTGCGGACCGCGAGCAAGCCGCCGGTGAAATGGCCCGCCTTCGCGACCATGCCGAGCAGCATGGGTTTACGTTTTGGGCGGTGGAAATCCCTGGCACGACCCATTTTGCCGGTATGGTCGGGCTGCTGCGCACTGGCTGGGCGGCCCATTTCACCCCTTGCGTGGAGATTGGTTGGCGGCTCGCAGTCTCTTGCTGGGGTCAGGGCTACGCCACTGAAGCCGCCCGGCTGGCATTGGATCATGGGTTCACGCAACTTGAGCTGGACGAAGTTGTCGCGTTAACGGCCGTCGGCAATCTGCCATCTCGGGCTGTCATGGCACGCATCGGCATGCAGCACAATCCTGCCGACGATTTCGACCATCCGCGCGTTACGGCTGGGCATCCCTTGCAGCGACACGTGCTGTACCGGATCAACCGCACCCACTGGAAGTCACTACACCCTTAAATGTATCAGGCGGGCACCATGCCATGCGGCATTTGCACCGCAGTTAGCGAGATGGAGGAAACCGATGAGCGAAACGACCGAACAAGTTCTACCCAAGCCCAAGAAATCTGTCGCCCTGTCCGGCGTTGCTGCTGGTAACACAGCACTGTGCACCGTAGGCCGCACTGGCAACGATCTGCACTATCGTGGCTATGACATTCTGGACGTTGCCGACAACTGCGAATTCGAGGAAATCGCCTACCTGCTGGTGCACGGCAAGCTTCCTAACCGTGCCGAGCTAACTTCTTATAAAACCAAATTGAAGTCACTACGCGGCCTACCCGCTGCGGTAAAGGCAGTCCTGGAGCAACTCCCCGCCACTACCCATCCGATGGATGTGATGCGTACCGGCGCATCCACACTCGGTTGCATATTGCCCGAAAAGGATGACCACAACACCGCCGGCGCGCGCGATATTGCTGACCGGCTGATGGCATCATTCGGCTCCATTCTGCTGTACTGGTATCACTACAGTCACAATGGCAAGCGTATCGATGTAGAAACCGACGATGATTCGATCGGCGGCCACTTCCTGCACCTGTTACATGGCGAGAAGCCATCCGCGTTGTGGGTTAAGGCCATGCATACTTCGCTGGTACTGTATGCCGAGCATGAATTCAATGCTTCTACCTTTGCAGGTCGTGTCATCGCTGGTACAGGGTCGGACATGTATTCCGCCATCACGGGGGCCATTGGCGCACTGCGCGGCCCGAAGCATGGTGGTGCCAATGAAGTAGCCTTCGAAATCCAGAAGCGCTATGACAACCCGGATGAAGCCGAGGCTGACATCCGTGCTCGTGTTGAGCGCAAAGAAGTGGTCATTGGTTTCGGCCACCCGGTCTACACTGTGTCCGACCCACGTAACAAGGTAATCAAGGAAGTGGCCCGCAATCTGAGTAAAGCTGCTGGCAGCACCAAGATGTTCGATATCGCCGACCGCCTGGAAAGCGTGATGTGGGATATCAAGAAGATGTTCCCGAACCTGGATTGGTTCTCGGCCGTCAGCTATCACATGATGGGTGTACCGACCGCCATGTTCACGCCGCTCTTTGTGATTTCGCGCACCTCCGGCTGGAGTGCACATGTCATCGAACAACGCATCGACGGCAAAATCATCCGCCCAAGCGCCAATTATATCGGGCCGGAAGATCTGAAATTTGTACCGCTGATAGAACGCCACTAAAACCACGTGAACATCGGTCAGCGCGCATAAAAGCCGGCCGACAAAGCACCCATTCTTTTGCGTTCGACATCGATTCGGATTGTGCTAACCTCCCCGCTACATCAAGGCGCCAAAGCCTTGGGACAAAAAAACGTGGAGAAGGAGTAAACAGTCGATGTCGAATGCAATCTTGGTAAAAACGGATGCAGGGCAACAAGCGGTGCTGGACCGTAGCCGCTATCCGGACCTGAATGGACGTTTGCGAACTCTGCTGTTGCAGATTGATGGGAAACGACAAGCGTCGGAATTGATGAAACTGGCCGTGTCACTGGGTGCTCCGGCAGACAGCCTGGATAAACTGATGGCGATGGGCTTGATTGTCAACGAAGCGCCTGCCGTGCCAAGGATCGCCATGCCGGACAACCGCGTTTCCAGTCGCGCACCGGCACCTGCAGTCGTCCAGCAGGCAGCCCCACCGCCCGTCGAACGCCGTGGCAGTGGCCAGGTGTTCAACCGTTTTCAGGAAGCAACACGGCTGATGAATGAAGCCGCTTCCAAGCACCTTGGCCTAAAAGCGGTGTTTTTTACCTTGAAAGTAGAACGATGCAGTAACGCCGCTGAACTCCGAAGCCTGCTGGAAGATTTTCGCAAGGCGATAGGCAAGGCCAAGACTCCGTTCTTTGCCGACCGACTGGTAGAGGAGATCGAAGCGTTGCTCGATTGATCAATGCTCTGAATAAGGAACAATCCACATGTCCGCCCATATTTCGAACATTCGCCCTGATCCCGATCAGGTGCTCGTTGACATCGCCAATTACGTCACCGACAAAGTGATCGACTCCAGCGAAGCCTTTAATACCGCCCGCCTGTGCCTGATCGATACGCTCGGTTGCGGTTTGGAAGCACTGGAATACCCGGCTTGCACCAAGTTGCTGGGACCAATCGTACCTGGCACTGTGGTACCCAACGGTGCCAAGGTACCCGGTACCCAGTTCCAGCTGGACCCGGTCCAGGCCGCCTTCAACATTGGCGCAATGATCCGCTGGTTGGATTTCAACGACACTTGGCTCGCCGCAGAATGGGGCCACCCGTCCGACAATCTGGGCGGCATCCTCGCCACCGCAGACTGGATCAGCCGCACTCGCATGGCCAATGGCAAGGCGCCGTTGACCATGAAAGACGTGCTGACCGCCATGATCAAGGCACATGAAATTCAAGGCTGCCTGGCGCTGGAAAACAGCTTCAACCGCGTGGGCATCGACCACGTGATTCTGGTAAAAGTGGCTTCCGCTGCCGTATGTACCCAATTGATGGGCGGCACGCGCGAAGAGATCATCAATGCCGTTTCACAAGCCTTTGTAGATGGCCAAGCCATGCGCACCTATCGCCATGCACCCAACACTGGATCCCGCAAGAGCTGGGCTGCAGGCGATGCTACCAGCCGCGCTGTACGCCTCGCACTGTTCACCCTCAAAGGTGAAATGGGCTACCCCAGCGTACTGACTGCCAAGACTTGGGGCTTCTATGACGTGTTGTTCAAGGGCAATGAATTCAAATTCCAGCGCCCCTATGGCAGCTATGTAATGGAACACGTGCTGTTCAAGATCAGCTTCCCGGCTGAATTCCATGCACAAACTGCTGTGGAATGCGCGCTGAAGCTGCACCCGCTGATCAAGGACCGCCTGGATGACATTGAGAAAGTGGTTATCACCACCCATGAATCAGCGATCCGCATCATCGACAAGAAAGGCCCGCTGAACAACCCAGCCGACCGCGACCACTGCATCCAGTACATGACTGCCATCGGCTTGATCAAGGGCAATCTGACTGCAGCCGATTACGAAGACGAAGTCGCGGTCGATCCGCGTATCGACGTGCTGCGTGACAAGATGGTATGTGTGGAAGACCCACGTTACACCAAAGACTATCTGGACCCGGAAAAGCGCTCGATCGCCAATTCCATGCAAGTATTCTTCCGTGATGGCAGCAAAACGGACAGTATCGAAGTTGAATACCCGATCGGTCACCGTCGCCGCCGCGCAGAGGGCATCCCGGTATTGGAAGCCAAGTTCAAAACCAATCTGGCACGCCGCTTCCCGGCCAAGCAACAGGTAGCAATCCTGGCCTTGACTGCCGATCAGGCCAAGCTGGAAGCGACATCAGTCAACGAGTTTGTCGACCTGTTCGTGATCTGATCGGTTTCAAGTTTTTTGTTGGAAGTTCCAACGGCGTGTTAGCCCGGCCTTGTGCCGGGCTTTTTTACACGACGCGCATCATCAATAGAGTCGTGTGGCATTGGAACAAGGGCGGGATACAGATTCCCTGATCAGCGCTGGCTAGCCAACACACCTGCCAACAACATCTTGAACATCACGTCCACACGTTGCTTCACCGGCGCCCATTCCACCCAGGGCTCCTCCCCCAGTGATATGTGCAAGGAAACCAAGCCGTGGAAAGCACTCCACAAAGTTTGTGCCATCACGTCCAGATCTTGCTCCGGAAACTTCAGATTGCCCTCACGCAGCGCTTCCTTTAGTACCAGTATCACCCAGGCATAGGGATCCTGCTCCGGGTCACCATGCAGCTCTTCGGCCACCCGCGTTGAGTAATGCGGCTGCCGAGTCATGAAGATCAGTCGGTACTGATTGGGATGAGTCACCCCGAATTCGACATAGGCATGTGCCATCAACCGCAATTTCTCGATTGGGTCCGTCACATTACCCAACTCATGCAGCATGGTGGTCAGCGCACGAAAATCTGCCGCCGTGATGGCACGCAGCAAGCTGTCCTTATCCTTGAAGTGGCTATAAATAGCTGTTGCCGAATATTCAATCTTGTCGGCGATGCGGCGCATGGTTACAGCACTGTAACCTTCCTTGATGAAGATCTCCCGCGCTGCATCAATGATTTTTTGCGAGAGTGCTTCTTTCTCACGCTGACGACGTTCTGTTATCCCCACGTTGGCACCTTGATCAGTATCGCTTGAATGATAGCTCCACATTATAAGTGAAGCTAAGCCCAGCCAATACATACGAAATTTCGCAATTGACATTCATCAAACGATCACGATTGAATTCGTTTACAATTCCGCCATGAATTATCGCACCGCAGCATCTAGGCCGATCTGCTTTCATTGCGGCCTTTTCGTACCCGACGACAGTCCGTTCACCATCAAGCTGGATCAGGCAATTCACCCTGCCTGTTGTGCCGGATGCCAAGCTGTCGCTCAAACCATTATCGACAACGGGCTGGGTGATTACTACCGCCACCGCAATGTCGAAGCAGGTAAAGTCGAGCCGCTCCCTGACGATGTGTTACAGCAGATTTGTCTGTACGACTCACCCGACATCCAACGTAGCTTTGTTCACCAAGAGAGCGAACATATCCGCGAGGCGGCGTTGATCCTGGAAGGCATCACCTGTGCTGCCTGTGTCTGGCTGAATGAGCAACACCTGACCCGACAGTCAGGAGTCCTGTCGGTCGACATCAATTACGCCACACATCGTGCCCGCATTCGCTGGAACAATCAGGTCACACAGCTCAGCCACATCCTGCAGGCCATCACAGATATTGGATATCGAGCGCATCCATTCGATGCGGAACGGCAGGACCAGCTAGCACAAAAAGAACGCAAGAGTGCACTGGCACGCCTATGGGTAGCAGGTTTGTCGATGATGCAAGTCATGATGTACGCAGTACCAGTCTATCTGGCAGACGGCGACATGACCGCCGACATTGAACAACTGATGCGCTGGGCCAGCCTTGTATTGACCATCCCAACAGTCATCTATTCTGCCGTCCCTTTCTATCGTGGCACCATCAATGACCTGAAAGCCCGACGAGTCGGTATGGATGTACCCGTCACGTTGGGTATTCTGATCGCGTTTCTAGCCAGTTGCTGGGCACTTTGGCAAGGCAGTGGCGAAGTGTATTTCGACTCAGTTTCAATGTTTGTGTTCCTGCTACTGGGCGGCCGGTTTCTCGAATCCATGGCACGACGCAAAGCTGGGGCAGCGGTCGATACCCTGGTTCGACTGATCCCGGCCTTTGCTCATCACCTCCCACACTACCCAGCCAACCGCGAACAGCAGGAAATAGTCGTGGCCAGCCTGACACCTGGCACGGTCCTGCTGGTCAAGCCAGGCGAAACCATTCCGGCCGATGGGCGCGTGCTGGAAGGCGAATCCGGTGTAGACGAATCACTGATGTCCGGAGAAAGCCGCCCCATTCAGAAAGCTATTGGCGACGTAGTGATTGGTGGTGCCACCAACATTGGGAGTCCATTGATCATGGCCGTTGAACGTGTTGGCCAAAACAGCACACTGGCGTCCATTGTTCGCTTGCTGGATCGGGCCATGTCGCAAAAGCCACAACTGGCTCAACTGGCGGATCGCATCTCAGCTCGCTTTGTAGCTGCACTACTGCTGGTGGCCGCTGTGACTTACGCCTGCTGGTGGTGGGTCGACCCATCACGTGCACTCAGCATCACCATTTCAGTGCTGGTCATCAGTTGTCCATGCGCCTTGTCACTGGCCACCCCGGCCGCACTGGCCGCCGCAACCGGCACGCTGTCCAAGCTGGGCTTGCTGGTTACACGTGGCCATGCGCTGGAGACCTTAGCCCAAACCACGCATTTCGCGTTTGACAAAACCGGCACCTTAACCTTCGGTAAAATGCGCCTGCGTACGCTGACTGCCTTTTTGGACACTGATCGCGATCATGCCCATGCATTGGCTGCCGCGCTCGAGTCCGGGTCAGAGCATCCGATTGCACGTGCACTATGCGATGAAGCCCCCCCATCCATCCTGCATGCCACTCAGATTACCGCCCAAACAGGTCACGGCATCAGTGGTCAGATCGACGGACAAACCTATCGCCTGGGTCGCCTTGACTACGTCGCAGCCATTGCCGGCCCACTCCCACCCAGTTACCCACCCACCGCTGACGACAGCACCCCGGTTTATCTTGGCACCCCCACTCGCTGGTTGGCCTGCTTCGAGCTGGGCGATGTCATCCGCCCTGATGCTGAACCGCTGATTCGCCGTTTGCATGCATTGGGAAAACAATGCTTGCTGTTGAGCGGCGATGCACCGGGTCCGGTTCAGGCATTGGCTGACCGTCTTGGCCTTGAGCAAGCCATAGGCGGCCTGACCCCACAAGGTAAATTGGATGCAATAACCGACATTCAGCGGCGCGGCGCCACTGTCACTATGATTGGAGATGGTGTCAATGACGCCCCGGTATTGGGCGCTGCACAGCTTTCCATCGCACTGGGCGGTGGTACCGATGTGGCACGCGCCTCGGCAGATATGGTCCTGATCAATGATCAACTTCACGCCATCGACCAAGCGCTTGGTGTTGCAACGCGATGCCAACGCATCATCCGCCAAAATCTGTGGTGGGCACTCTGCTATAACCTGATTGCATTGCCCGCAGCCATGGCGGGCTTGGTGACCCCATGGCTGGCCAGTATCGGCATGGCCTTGAGCTCTTTATTGGTGATTGGCAATGCTTTACGACTACTCAAACCACCCATCAAGTGCAATCCACAGCCCGAAGATGCCAACCTTCGGCATATTGCCACCGACTTTACCAAGCAATCAGATAGTTAGCGCCTTACCGCCGAAAGCGAAAAACTGTGGAAATCCTATACTTACTCATTCCATTGAGCGTGGTGCTGGTACTGCTGATTGCCGGCCTGTTCTGGTGGACGATACAGAATGGCCAGCTTGATGATCTCGAGGGTCCAGCCCATCGCATCATCATGGATGACGACAAAGCCCAGAGCGAGCCCGAGGAGGAGAAGTGATGTATAATCGTTTGTTTATGTTGCGATGCACGCTTTTATCGCATTGCAGCAAGCAACATACACCCTTTGACCCAAATCAAGAATCACGCGTATGGCGCAAGTTAGCATGAACACTTGATGCATCGCGAAATACGCACGTTTTTACGCAACACTGGGAGAAGTCCATGCAATCGCAATCCACGTACAACTATAAAGTGGTGCGGCAGTTCGCCATCATGGCGGTCGTCTGGGGGATTGTAGGCATGGCGGTTGGAGTCTTGATTGCAGCGCAGCTGGTCTGGCCTGCACTCAACTTTGATACGCCATGGTTGACCTACAGCCGCCTACGCCCTCTGCACACCAATGCCGTCATCTTCGCCTTTGGCGGGTGCGCCCTGTTTGCCACATCTTATTATGTGGTTCAACGTACCTGTCACACGCGCTTGTTCTCCGACAAGCTCGCAGCCTTCACCTTCTGGGGATGGCAACTAGTTATCGTGCTCGCTGCACTGACCTTGCCAATGGGCTTCACTTCCGGTAAAGAATATGCAGAGCTGGAATGGCCGATTGACCTGCTGATTGCGGTGGTGTGGGTATCCTACGCCATCGTATTCTTCGGCACCCTGGCCAAGCGCAAGATCAAGCATATCTATGTGGCTAATTGGTTCTACGGTGGCTTCATTCTGACCGTTGCGTTGCTGCACATCGTAAACAGCATGGCTATTCCAGTCAGCTTGGCTTCAATGAAGTCTTACTCAGTCTATGCTGGTGCTGCAGACGCCATGGTTCAGTGGTGGTATGGCCACAATGCGGTGGGCTTCTTCCTGACTGCAGGCTTCTTGGGCATGATGTATTACTTCATCCCTAAACAAGTTGGCCGTCCAGTCTACTCGTATCGCTTGTCTGTTGTGCACTTCTGGGCGCTGATCTTCACCTATATGTGGGCAGGTCCACACCACTTACACTACACCGCACTACCAGACTGGACGCAATCTGTCGGCATGGTGTTCTCGTTGATTCTGCTGGCACCCAGCTGGGGTGGCATGATCAACGGCATCATGACCTTGTCTGGCGCATGGCATAAGCTGCGTACCGATCCAATCCTCAAGTTCTTGATCACTGCGCTGTCGTTCTATGGCATGTCGACCTTCGAAGGCCCGATGATGTCGATCAAGACCGTCAACGCGCTCAGCCACTACACTGACTGGACCATTGGCCACGTTCATTCTGGCGCTCTAGGCTGGGTGGCAATGATTTCCATCGGCTCGATCTACTATCTGGTTCCCCGCCTGTTTGGCCGCGAACAGATGCATTCGATCAAGCTGATCGAAACCCATTTCTGGATGGCCACCATCGGCGTAGTGCTGTATATCGCCTCGATGTGGATCTCAGGCGTGATGGAAGGTCTGATGTGGCGCGCAGTCAACCCAGATGGCACGCTGACCTACACCTTTGCACAAGTGGTAGCGGCGAAGTATCCGTATCTGACCGTACGCTTCCTGGGTGGCTTCCTGTTCCTGTCTGGCATGCTGGTAATGGCATACAACGTCTTCAAGACCGTTGTTCAAGGTAAACCTGTCGAGGCCAACATCCCGGCCCCGGTTGCCCACGCTCACGCCTAAGCAGGAATACGCATCATGGAAAAAATTCAAAAACTGATCGAAGAAAACACGCTGGCGCTGATCGTTTTCACGCTATTGGTCGTGAGCTTTGGCGGCTTGGTCGAAATCGTTCCGCTGTTCTTCTCGAAATCGACCACTCAGCCAATCGAAGGTGTAAAACCTTACCCAGCACTGCAACTGGCTGGTCGTGACATCTATATTCGCGAAGGCTGTTATGGTTGCCACTCTCAAATGATTCGTCCATTCCGCGCAGAAACCGAGCGTTATGGCCACTATTCGGTGGGCGGCGAATCGGTCTACGACCATCCGTTCCAATGGGGCTCCAAGCGGACCGGCCCGGATCTGGCACGCGTAGGTGGTCGTTATTCCGATGACTGGCATCGCGTCCACCTGATGAATCCCCGCGATGTCGTGCCCGAGTCCAACATGCCCGCCTTCCCGTGGCTTGCCCGCAACCCAGTTGATGCCGCCAGCCTGCCCGCCAAGATGCAGGCACTGCGCAAGGTTGGTGTTCCCTATTCCGACGAGGACATCAAGGGTGCAGTGGCCGCCGCAGAAGGCAAGACTGAAATGGATGCCCTGATTGCCTATCTGCAAGGCCTGGGTTTGGCGCTGAAGAACAAGAGGTAACAGCCATGACGTTGTCCGAGTTCAACTCCATCTTCACCATCATATCGCTCGGCATTTTTCTGGTGATTGTGATCTGGGCATTCAGCCGTCACAACAAGAAAACCTATGAAGATGCTGCTCGGCAAATCGTAGAAGATGATGACAAACCATCCGATAAATCATCGTGATGGCTGAACTCGGCAACGCATAAGCGGAGTGATGAAGATGAATCAAGATTTCGTTAGCGGATTTTGGAGCTACTGGGTTGCAGCCATCGTTCTTGGCGGCATTATCGGTTTGGGCTACCTGCTGATATCTCAACGTATCAAGCGTAAGGCGCCTGGTGAGAAGGTTGAGACTTGCGGCCATGTCTGGGATGAAGACCTGGAAGAGTACAACAACCCAATGCCCAAATGGTGGATGGGCCTATTTTGGCTGACACTCGTTTTCGGCATCGTCTACTTGGCGCTCTACCCTGGCCTGGGCGTATATGCTGGCTCCAAGAACTGGACAGCCGTTGGTCAGTACGAAGCTGAACGAAAACAAGCTGAAGCACGTTATCAGGCCATCTACGACAAATACCTGAAAATGGACATCAAGCAGGTTGCAGCCGACCCGGAAGCAAAGCAGATGGGTCAGCGCCTGTTTGGCACGTATTGTGTACAGTGTCATGGTGCAGATGCAAAAGGTGCCAAGGGCTTCCCCAATTTGACCGACCATGAATGGCTGTATGGCGGTGACCCTGAGAAGATCCAGGAGTCCATCATGGCTGGCCGCAAGGGCGCGATGCCCCCCTTTGGCGCAGCATTGGGTGAAGATGGTGTGAAGGATGTCGCTCAATACGTACTATCGCTGTCTGATTTGCAACACAACTCAGATCGCGCAGCACGTGGCAAGGAAACCTTTGCTGCTATCTGTGCAGCCTGCCACGGGCCGGATGGCAAGGGCAATCAGTCGATGGGCGCGCCGAACCTGACTGACAAAACCTGGCTGTATGCAGCATCACAAACCAATCCGGATGCCATCCAACAAGCCATCATTGAGACCGTGACAAATGGCCGCAACGGCGTGATGCCAAACTGGAAGGAATTTCTGGGCGATGCCAAGGTCCACTTACTCGCGTCATATGTTTATGGCCTGAGCAATAACCCCCAAGCACAAGCCGCTCCAGCAGCAAACAAGTAGTTTGGCGACAGGATACGGGTCAATGGCCCGTGTCCTCCCTTCCGATCCGGTGCAATGCCGGGAACAATGTGATTCGATTCCGATTTGCATTGCTTGCAGTGCCAATTGGAATGACGCACCACACCGCGTAGTCAGATGTCAGGGAAACCGCTATGGGCGACCGCCTCAAGAATATTCCAATCAAGGTTGTGAACACCAGCGCCAACGAATCAGGCGAAATCCAAGAGCTCTACGAAGTCCGCAAAAAAATCCATCCCCGCTGGGTCAACGGCATATTCAATAATTGGCGCGTAGCCATGGTTATCGTCACGCAGCTGTTTTTCTATGGTGTCCCTTGGCTGACTTGGAACAATCGCCAAGCAATGCTGTTTGATCTGGCTAACCGCAAGTTCTACATTTTTGGTGTGGTTTTCTGGCCACAGGATTTCATCCTGCTGGCCGGACTGCTTGTTTTATGTGCCTTTGCCCTATTTTGGTGGACGACTATTGCCGGCCGGTTATGGTGTGGTTACGCCTGCCCACAAACCGTTTATACCGAGCTGTTCCTCTGGATTGAACACTGGGTGGAAGGTGACCATGTCAAACGCCGCAAGCTGGATGAAGCACCGATGTCGTTCGAAAAATTGCGGCGACGCGGTGGCAAGCACTTGATCTGGATTTCGCTGTCGCTGTGGACAGGCTTCACCTTTGTTGGCTTCTTCACCCCAATCCGCACCTTATGGATCGAGGTCTGGCAATGGACTCTGAGCTCATGGGAACTATTCTGGATTGGCTTCTACGCTTTTGCCACCTATGGCAACGCAGGCTTCATGCGTGAGCAGGTCTGCAAATACATGTGCCCCTATGCTCGCTTCCAAAGTGTCATGTTTGATCAGGACACACTGGTGATCTCTTACGATGCAGCTCGTGGCGAACCGCGCGGCTCTCGTAGCAGAAAAACGGATTACAAAGCCGAGGGCTTAGGTGACTGCATCAATTGTGGCATCTGTGTACAAGTCTGCCCAACCGGGATCGACATTCGACACGGCCTTCAATACGAGTGCATCGGCTGTGCCGCCTGTATTGATGCCTGTGATCAAGTCATGGACAAGATGAACTACCCTCGCGGCCTGATCCGCTACACGACCGAAAATGCCATGGAAGGCAAATACCCGGACAACCAATTCTGGAAACAACTGGTCAGACCACGCGTGGTGATGTACACCGTGGCCAGCTTGAGTGTTGCCATTGCCATGATTATTACACTCGCTTTACGTGAGCCAGTAAAACTTAATGTGATTCGCGATCGGGCCACCTTGGTTCGAGAGACTGATGACGGCAAATTGGAAAACCTTTATCAGTTGCAAATCATTAATACATCCGAATCAGCACGTCGCTATGTTGTGAGCGCCAATGGCACACCTTCATTGCAACTGATTGGTGAAAAACAGGTCGAAATACCTGCGGCCAGTACCTTCTCTCTGCCGGTCAGTGTACAAATCAACAAGGCAGAAGCCAGCATTGGCACCCAAACCATCGTTTTCCGGATTCAAGCGGCTGACGACCCCAATGTCACCGTTGAACAACAAAGCAGCTTCATTACCGCACGTTGAAAGAGACAAAATGCAGTCAAAGCAGGACAAGCCTTGGTACCGTTATAGCGCCCCCTGGTTGTTGATGGCAGGGCCAGCCATCGTGGTGGTCGCCGGCTTCATCACCGCCTGGCTGGCGATCAAACATGATGATGCACTGGTGGTGGATGACTATTACAAACAAGGCAAGGAAATCAACCAGGATCTGGCTCGCGATCAGATCGCCAAGGATTTGGGATTGCAAGTAGATCTGATGCTCGGCGCTGGCAATCAGGAAATACGTCTTTTCCTGAACGGAAACACAAAGCTGCACCAAACAGCTGAGCTGACCTTTAAATTGATGCATCCCACCTTGGCAGGCCAGGACATGGCACTAAAGGCCAAGCAAATTTCCGGGACAAACTATCAGGTCAACTTGCCCAAGCCCATCCACGGAAAATGGCACGTCAGCATTGAAGAGCCCTTGCAGCGATGGCGCTTGACAGGCATGTGGCAAAGCGATCAAGATAAAGCCATAACTCTAAAAACGGCGGCAAATCAATAGCCTGTTGTTTTCATATATTGGTTATGTCGCATGCGATTCACCACAAATCCATTGAGGAGAGATTTGCATGCAGAAGGCAATATCCATTTTATGGCCGTCGTTTCTGGTGGCTGGCGTCATGACGGTATTGTTTTTTACCTTTCTTGATCCGGCCGACCTGGTGATATTCGGTACATCCCTTGCCGAGTACCGCATCGCCACATATTCATTGGGCTTCTTTGTTTTCTGGATGTTTGCCATGGGTGACAGTTGGTTGACACTGTTCTTTCAACGCAACCCCAACGATGTCAATCGTTTCTGCACCCTGGATTCACACCACCCCAATCAGGCTCACCATTGACGCGATGAGCCGTGTCGACTGCAAAGTGCTTGGGTTGGGTGTTGAACAGCCGAAAAAAAGCCGGTGATGTTTCACCGGCTTTTTCATACCACCGCCAATGATGCCAGGAATCAGTTATTTCCCGCACACCCGCTCAGCAAACTCTTCAGTGCTGGCATGTTTTTGAGTTCGATATGCTTGTTCTGCACTGTGATCAAACCCTCATCCTGAAAGCGTGACAAGGTGCGGCTAACCGTTTCCAGTTTCAGACCCAGAAAGCTACCGATTTCCTCACGCGTCATTCGCAAATGAAAGCCACTGGCCGAATAACCTCTCGCTGCAAAACGCTGTGACAAATTAAGCAGGAACGCAGCTAGACGCTCTTCCGCTTTCATATTGCCCAATAACATCATCACGCCATGATCACGCACAATCTCACGACTCATCACCTTATAAAGGTGACGCTGTAGTGCAGGAATAGCCCGACACAAATCTTCAAGCCGTTGATAAGGCATTTCACAAATTTCACTGTCTTCCAGCGCAATGGCGTGACAGGTATGACTCTCGGAGCTGATCGCATCCAACCCCATCAGCTCGCCAGACATGTGAAAACCAGTAACCTGCTCACGGCCATCCTCCGACAATACAACCGTCTTGAAGAAACCAGTGCGAATGGCATAAAGCGATTTGAACGCCTCACCAGCACGGTAAAGCGCTTCACCCTTCTTGACTTTGACACCTTGATTGACTAGGCGCTCCAGTTGCACCAATTCGTCCAGTGATATGCCAAACGGTAAACATAACTCTTGTAGCGTACATGTCGAGCATGCAGCCTTCAGTTGTTTGAACGAAATATCTCGAATGGGAATGGATGTGGATTGCTGCATAGATGCGGGCCACGGACAAAACAGTGGCACTATGACACGGATGTTGACCCAAATCAAATGGGATTGCGCTGCGCACTGGCATGATTCAAACATCGATCCATCCAGGCAGATTCAACAATGTCCACTCTCACCCTTCCCTCAGCCCTGGGCGACTACAACACGGTCGATGTTGATCTGGAATTGATTCGTCGGTTAGATCGCAACGGCCCGCGATACACGTCCTACCCCACGGCTGATCGCTTCGTTGAAGCCTTTAACCAGGACGGCTATGCAGCCTGGATGCGCCGACGCAATATTGGCCCACTAGCACGCCCGCTATCGCTATATTTCCACTTGCCATTCTGCAATACCGTTTGTTACTACTGTGCCTGTAACAAAGTGATCACCAAGGACCGGGGGCGTTCGGCAAAATATGTACGGTATCTGGTACACGAAATGAAGTTGCAAGCTTCGTTATTGGGCAGAGATCGTCGTGTTGAACAGTTACATTGGGGCGGTGGCACACCGACTTTTCTGCCCCACGAGCAAATGATCGAGTTGATGACGGCCACCCGAGAACACTTTCAACTGGTGGACAACGGCGAATACTCGATCGAAATCGATCCACGTAAAGTCGATACTGACACGGTTACCTTGTTGGGCAAGTTAGGCTTCAATCGGATGAGCATTGGTGTGCAGGATTTCGAACATGCAGTACAGGTAGCAGTCAACCGTGTGCAATCCGAGGAAGAAACACAGTCAGTGATGGAGGCAGCGCGGTCCAATGGTTTCAAATCGATCAGCGTGGATCTGATTTATGGCTTGCCTCTGCAGACTGTCGAGTCGTTCGATCACACCTTGGACAAAGTCATTGCCATGAGTCCGAATCGGTTGTCGATCTACAACTATGCGCACATGCCGCAGCTATTCAAGCCACAACGCCGGATCAATGTAATTGACCTTCCACAAGCCAAGGTCAAGCTCGATATCATGAAGCATGCCATCACCAAGTTGGCCGATGCAGGTTACATCTATGTCGGGATGGATCATTTTGCCCGACCAGATGACGAATTAGCCATTGCGCAGCGGCAAGGTCGATTGCATCGTAACTTTCAGGGCTATTCAACCCATGCAGACTGTGATTTGGTCGCAATGGGCGTATCCGCAATCGGTAAGATCGGCCCGACTTATAGTCAAAACTATCGCACGCTCGACGAATACTATGATTGCCTGGATCGTGACGAGCTACCCATCATGCGTGGCATTGAGCTGACTGGGGATGACCTGCTACGCCGTGCCATCATTCAGGCACTGATGTGTCAGTTCGAAATCTCTATCGAGTCACTCGAGATTGCCCATCTAGTTGACTTCCACCGCTATTTTGCAACTGAACTGGTGCAGTTGCGGGAGTATGAGAAAGTAGGCCTGCTGTCAATCAAAGATGGATGGCTGACCATCACACCGAAAGGGCGACTGCTGATTCGCACTATCTGTATGGTGTTTGACCGCTATCTGCGACATGATGAGGAACGACAGAAGTACTCGAAAGTGATCTGACCGCATTCTTTGCGGGGCCACAGCGCTTCACTTACCTCCCGCGCCGCAAGGCGCGGTCTTTTTATCCCCTTGCTTCACACCTCCGACTGCACAGCTGGTATGCTTCGCCGATGCTTGAAGTCAGCCTGTTGTCCCTTTTTCTATCCGGTTTGCTAGGTGGCGTCCACTGTGCCGGCATGTGTGGCGGCCTAGTAGGCGCCATGTCAATCAACTTACCAACCCAGCACCGCTTCCCACTGATTGTGGGCTATAACCTGGGCCGCATCGCAAGCTATATGCTGGCCGGCATTCTTGCCGGTGCTTTGGGTGCCAGCAGCTTATTGTTGGCTCATCTAATACCTGTAGCACTGGTGCTCTACGTGCTGGCCAACCTGTTGCTGATCGGGCTGGGTTTATATCTGGCAGGATTATCAAATGCCGTGACCCGCCTTGAAAAAATAGGCGGGCATATCTGGCGACATATCCAACCCCAATTGGCTCGGCATCTTCCGATTCGTTCACTTCAGGACGCCTGGTGGGCTGGCATGCTATGGGGCTGGTTACCATGTGGGTTGGTCTACACGGCGCTAGTGTCGGCCTTGGCAAGTGGGTCCCCACTTCATGGCGGCCTAGTGATGCTGGCATTCGGCCTGGGTACCTTGCCAAACCTTCTGATACTTGGCTTATCTGCAGAGCGAATGATGCGCTGGCTGAAACAAGCCAAAATCAGAATGGTGGCAGGATTGATTGTGGCCAGTTTTGGTGTGATCGGGCTGATTCGTATTGGTATGTTTCTATCGCCTTGGGCACTTCATCAACAATGACAATCACAAAAAAGCCCAGTCAAAATCGACTGGGCTTTTCCTTATCACACAAGCCTAAACCGGGTTACAGCTCCTTGGCGTGAGAGGCCAGGTATGCCGCCACACCATTGGCGTCAGCCTTCATACCTGCCTTGCCCTTGTTCCAGCCAGCCGGGCACACTTCGCCATGCTGTTCGTGGAATTGCAGTGCATCGACCATACGGATCATTTCATCAATATCACGACCCAACGGCAGATTGTTGACAACTTGGTGTTGAACCACGCCATTCTTGTCCACCAAGAACGAACCACGTAACGCCACACCACCCGCCTCTTCCACATCGTATGCGCGGCAGATTTCGTGTTTCACGTCAGCCACCAGCGTGTAGCCAACCTGACCAATACCACCCTTATCAACAGGTGTATTGCGCCAAGCAGCGTGAGTGAACTGACTGTCGATCGATACACCAATCACTTCTACATTGCGTTTTTTGAACTCTTCCAGGCGATGGTCGAATGCGATCAGCTCGGACGGACAAACGAAAGTGAAGTCCAGCGGATAGAAGAAAACAACTGCATACTTGCCTTTGGTGGCTTCAGCAAAATTGTATTTTTCAGTGATCTCGCCATTGCCCAATACGGCTGCGGCGGTAAAATCGGGGGCTCTTTTTCCAACGAGAACAGCCATTTGCGATCTCCTGATGAAGTAGTTGACGAAAAAAGTCGGTGAAATCTACTCTGGCTTGGATTGCGGTGTCAAATCGAAGTTTCCTTCAAAGCCGCACCAGATAAGCCTTGGCAAGAATATGGTTATTAACAGAACACGGTTGTAAACAAATGCTTGTTCTTCATCGAAGCTCAACCCACCACCGACCATAACATACACCACACCCTCAGCAAAAACAGAGACAGTAGATAGGGGGTAGCTCGGCGGACAATCGAATCCAATGGTCGCCTTCATCTGCAGTCAGCCACAACGAACCTGTTGTCGAACCAAAAGCCAATTGGCAGCCAACAGAATCTACGGCCAGCGCATGCCGATAAACCAGGTGATAAGCAGGCTTTGACGGCAGACCAGTGTAGAGCTTTTCCATATGCTGGCCACCATCGCGGGTTCGCATCACATAGAAATCCCCTTCATCCGGCACTCTGGCCTCATCGGATGCAGCAGGTACAAACCATGCAGTGTCTGGGTCATTGGGATGTGCCGCCACGGCAAAACCAAAGTCGGAATGCCCGCTAAAAACACTATGCCAATGTGCCATGTCATCCGTTGAACGGAAAATGCCGCAATGATGTTGGCACCACCATACGTCGGGGTAGCTATGGCAGGACACAATTCGGTGTGGATCTTGAATCTCCGGCTCCTCTTGGCGCTCAGGCGGCATATAAGTCGCACACATACCTTGAGTCCGAGGCTGCCAAGTTGCCATACCGTCTTCACTTCGCCATACCCCACCGCATGAAATGGCTACTGTAACCCGCTTACTATCCTGTGGATCAAGACAGATCGAATGCAATCCAGGCGAATCAGTTCCCCCACCGAACCAGGTCGACCTTGATGGCAGTGTCCATAGTGACTCGACCAATCCCCAACTACTCCCATGGTCGCCTGACATAAACAACGCAGCTGGAATCGCCCCGGCCAGGACGACGCCGGGCATGTCGGCACCCGCTGCAGCCAGTGACCAGATCGTATCTACCGCTGGCGGCTCGTTACCCTCACTGACCGATTCAGGCGGAAACGCAGGCGCAACCAGCTCTTGCCAGCTAGCTCCCTGATCGTCCGAACAGTGCAGTTTGGGGCCAAAATGACCATGACGCAGCGCCACCAGCCAACGACCGTCACGCGGATCCACCATGAGTGCGGATACAGGTACACCGACAAAATGATGAGCCAGCAGGCGCCACATTGGCGAAGTGGTGCCCTGCTGAAAAATGAACAATCCTTTACGCGTCCCGACCAACAATTGTGGCGTCATCAGTTCATCCTCCGGACAAGGCCTGCATGACATAAACTTCGCTATCCGGCCGAAGCGGCACGTTCAGCGATTGGCGATCCTGCAACATGACACCATCAACAAAAATGGCAATATGACGACGCAACCGTCCCTGCTCATCCAATACATAAAGACGACCGCTGGGATATTCGGTAAATACTCGAACAAGTAAAGCTTCCAGCGTTTCACCAGGAAAAGACTGAAGGGTGATTGGCAGGTATTGCCGTAAATGCCGTGTGAATGCAATAGTAGGCAAGATGATTACTCCCTCATTCGACAAGCCGCCAGCTACCGCCCAGGTACCCCACAAACTATAGTTCGATTTGCCACATGGCGCTGGAGGAGAGCACGGTCATTCAGCCCACCGATCTGCAGCCTGATTATCAGTGTCCCGGGCATCTACCCAGCGCGGGCCTTCGGCTGTCTGCTCCAGCTTCCAGAACGGTGCGCGGGTTTTCAGAAAATCCATGATGAACTCGCAGGCTGCAAATGCTTCGCCCCGATGTGCGGATGCCACGCCGACAAATACGATCTGATCCAGCGGCAATAATGCCCCCACCCGATGTACCACACGTACCGCCTGCAACGACCATCGTTGCCGTGCCAATGTAACGATATCTCCCAAGGACTTTTCCGTCATCCCTGGGTAGTGCTCCAGCGTCATCCCACCAACAGTCGCACTTTCATTCACGTCCCTTACCAAGCCAACAAACATGGCTACCGCACCAATGGCCGGGTTCCCTGCCCTCAACGCAGCCAATTCCGCACCAACGTCAAAATCGGCGGTTTGCACGCGAATATCCATCATCCCCCCGTCACCGGTGGAAAAATAGCGACTTCGGCCCCTACCGGAATGGCCGTATCCAGCGTGGCCATTTCCTGATTGACAGCCACTCGGAATTGCCGCCCAGGGGCAAGCTCACTGGCCCACAACTCACCACGCTGGCTCAACCAAGTCAGCAGCGCCGCCACATCTCGTGTCTCAGCGGGTAGCTCGACACGCTCTTCTACACAACCAAAGGTTTCACGCAATCTTGCAAAGTAAAGGATTCGACACCACATCACGGCAAACTCTAAGAATTTTGAAAAAAAAGCCAACTTGGCACAAAAATTCATTAAAACTAGGGAAAACCCGCAGCAAAATAGCAAGTTGCTGCATTGCAGCAAGAGTTATCATTCTAATATAATAAGATAAAAGCGCCGAAAAGCCGCCACCACTGCTGACAACACACGACCGATGAAAACATACGACCGGATCATACAGGCAAGCCTGGAATTGTTTAACGAGCACGGCGAACGGGCAATCACGACCAACCATATCGCAGCGCATCTCGGCATCAGTCCTGGTAATTTGTACTATCACTTCCGTAATAAGGAAGAGATCATTTACCAGATTTTCCTCCAATACAAGCAGTTCATGGAAAACCGCCTGTCAGTGCCGGTAGATCGACCAATCATGGTCGAAGACATGATCGTCTATTTGGATACAGCCTTCATCGGCATGTGGCGCTATCGCTTCATGTTCCATGATCTGGCCGGCCTACTTGGCCGCAATGAGAAATTTGCCGAGGCTTATCAAAAATTCGTTCGTGAGGACATCATTGCCATCCTCACCAAATTGTTTGGCGAATTCAGTTCCATTGGTTTGCTGGCCACTGATGCAGAAGAAATCGAATCACTGGTGATCAATTGTTGGTTGATCATTAAGTTCTGGTACGCATTTCAGCAGACCCAGAACCCAATGGGCAAACTGACAGAGGAAATGGGCCGTCGCGGCATCCGTCAGGTACTGGCTCTGTTCAAACCCCATATTCAACCCATGTTCCGCCCACTATTCGCGGAAATTCAAGCACGTTACAACGCCTGATTTCGGGGTGATCGAAGCGCTTCACGGCAGACAACGTCTGGCATTGGCATCAGACGCTGTTGCCTGAAGACGCGACGGGCAGACGGTCACAGTACCTCACGAAATTACATCCTGCACAAGCTGCCAACATCAGTGCGATCAAATTGGTTTATGCTGTACCCCGCTGCTCAAAACCCCTTAAATCTTCGGCCATTGCTTCTTCAACCTCCACCCGGCTGACCAAGGCACCAGGCGGCCCACGATGGCACCATGCCAGCAAGGCGTCCACCGCTTCGCCATCACCTTGAATCATCGCCTCTACCTGCCCGCCCAGCAGATTACGTACCCACCCGTCGACACCAATAACGCCAGCCTGTCGGCAAGTTGCATAGCGAAATCCAACACCTTGAACCTTTCCGTGGATCGTTACTCTGACGGCCTTGTTCATGATGTCCTCTGCTCAGCAAGCAATCCTGCTCGAATATCTTTCTCGCTGTCGATCAGACCATCCAGCATCTGGATTTCCAGATTGAGCCTGACCAAATAGTAAGCGCAATTGTCAGTCAAGTGATTCCTGGCAGCCAGTTCCAGTTCTTTGCAGTTATCTGCCACACGACTGGCACCAATTTGCGCAGCTGAGCCTTTTAAACGGTGTGCAGAACGTACCAATCGGTCCCAGTCCCTTTCGCCCAGCGACACTTCAATCTGTGGCATCACCTCCGCAACCGCCTGGCGGTACAAATCTATCAATTGCGGAACAATGTCGTCACCCAATACCGACGCCACCTCATCCAGAGCCTTACGTAGAGATATACGATCTTCATCCGGATCGTCACCAGAATCAGCAACCGTACTCACGGCTTGCGGCCCGTTGATCGGTGCCAATACAGCCAATTCGGGAATCCACTTGACCATGACTTGTTGTAATGCGTCTGCCGTGATTGGCTTGGTGAGAAAATCGTTCATCCCCGCGGCCATACAAGCCTGACGGGTAGATTCGAACACGTTTGCAGTCAACGCCGAAATTGGTGTCAGTACACCGGCGGCGCGAATACGCCTAGCTGCTTCGATCCCGTCCATCACAGGCATCTGTCCATCCATCAGGATCAGATCGTACGCATATTGTGTGGCAGCAGACACGGCCTGCTCCCCATTCTCCACCACATCCACACGACACCCCATTTTTTCCAGCATCAGCACAACAACTCGTTGATTGACCACATTGTCTTCCGCCACCAGTATTGTATGTTTGGCATCCACCCTCCGCTCGGCCAAGGTTTGTGATGTCACCATCGCAGCATCCCCACCACCCTCTGGTGACAGGACCGCCCGCAGACATGCAGCCAACTGCTCTACCCGAACCGGTTTCACGAGATAGGCAGCGAAATGCGCCTGCCTGGCTTCTTTACCCTGCCCCCGCCAAGCCAGTGACGACAACATGATCATGGGCAAGGATCGAAACCGTTCCTCCGCACGAATCCTTTCTGCCAGCTCAATGCCAGTCATATCCGGTAGCTGGTAATCGACAATCACACAGTCAAAGCCCATTTCTGATTGCTTCAACACTTGCAAAGCCTGAATGGCATCGCCCACTGGCGTGGCGACAATACCCAGATCACGAAGCATGGCCTGCAACATTTGACGCAAACTGGGTGAACGCCCGCACAGCAATACCTGTCGACCAGCCAGCCCCACTTCCGGGATAGCAGGCGGAGTGACCTCCGATGCCATACCCAGCGATACTTCGAACCAAAATGTCGACCCCTTGCCGGGTCGGCTATCGGCCCCCATATCGCCTTGCATGGCTTCAGCCAAACGCTTGGATATGGATAAACCCAAACCCGTACCACCATAACGACGGGTCATCGATGCATCCGCCTGGGTAAACGGATGAAATAGACGATTGATGACCTCTCGCTCAATACCAATACCGGTATCAATCACAGATACACGAATCCGGAAGCTTTCTGGTGTTGCGTCCATCAATGCCGCCTGTACCTGGATTTCGCCTTGCTCGGTAAATTTCACTGCATTACTGATCAGATTGAGCAGAATCTGCCGGATCCTGCCTGGATCACCATTGACGCGGCGCGGCAACTCGGGCTGCGTCAACATGATCAGCTCCAGCTTCTTATCAGCAGCCTTGGTTGCCACCATCCCCAACACATCATCAAAGAGCCGGCGCAGATCGAAATCGATCAATTCCAGTTCCAGCCTGCCAGCTTCAACCTTGGAAAGATCCAGCATGTCGTTGATCAGCCGCATCAGCACATCCCCAGCATCGCTGATGGACTTCACGTAGCCATATTGCTCTTCGCTCAAACGGGTATCCATCAGTAAGGTGGTGAACCCCAGCACAGCATTCATTGGTGTACGGATTTCGTGGCTGATGTTTGCCAGAAATTCTGTCTTGGCACGATTGGCAGCCTCTGCATCAGCACGGGCCTTGGACAGCAGCTCCTCGCGCTGCTTACGCTCGGTGAAATCATCGACGATCCAGATCGTCCCTTTTGTCGAGTCCCCCGGATCAACAGCCTGCCCCAACAGCCTCGCCCAGAACCGGCTGCCATCCTTGCGGCGAACCCAAAGCTCCCGCTCTAACATCCCACCGGCTGGCAATACCGCTGCGGCTACCCGGCCCACTTCGTCATACGCTGACTGGCTGTCATAAACCAGCGAACCGGATTGACCTTCGATTTCAGATCGCTCATAGCCCAGCATATCCAGCAATTTGGCACTGCAATGGCGAAAGACTCGGTTGACCGTCAAGGCAATGCCAACACTGGCATTATTGAAGATGACATCGTGCATGTTCAGCATGTCTTGCAATACCGCTTCGCGGGCCATCATCTCATCGATATCCAGGTGGGTTCCAATCGCCCGCAAAGGCTTGTTGTCGGCTGACCGTTCAATCACCTGGCCAGTATCGCGTATCCACTTCCACTCGCCGGACTTGGTGCGTAAACGCTGATCACATTGATACATCGGCGTCTTGCCCGAAAAATGAGCCTCCAACGCGGCATGGGCCTTTGGCAGATCATCCCGGTGGACAAGATTTTCCCAAGTTGATAGCTCCGGCGTGACCTCATCCAGACGATAACCAAGCTGAGCTGCCCATTGCTCGTTGTAGACCACGGTATTGGTTTGAATATTCCAGTCCCACAAACCCAGACCAGTTGCTGACAATGCCAATGCCAAACGTGCCTCGCTGGCACGGGCCATTTCCGTTAATTTGGCCGCACGTGCCACAGCAGCCTTTTCGGTGCGCTGGAGCGCCCAGATCACACCAGCCAGCAACAATCCCATGGCTATACCCAGCACTGCCACCCAATTGGGCGATTTCAATTGAAGCTGGCTGACAAAACGGGGCGAGCCGGCAATGGCCACTTGCCAAGTGCGGCCACCAATTTGAATATCGCGCCGCATTGTCAGATCGATATCCCCCCATATACTCACAAAACTGGTATGCGTAATGCCAGTCACGCCATCCGAGTCATACACAATACCCAAACGACCACTGCTCCCCCCCGTATCGCTGATGCTGACATCCAGGCCAGGTGCCAATGTTTTTTCCAACCCACTCAGCACACCATCGATACGGACTGGAACATACGCCCACCCCCAAATGGCCTGCTCTCGCTGGGTGGGCGTGTCATGTGGCCTACCTGGCTGATAAATCGGCAGCATGAACAAAAAACCCGGCATTCGAGCCTCGTCCTGCATTAGCGTCACCGGGGCTGACAACACCACTGAACCGGATCGCAACGCCTGCAAGGCCGCCGCATGACGCAGCGGCTCCGATGCAATGTCCAATCCCAACGCTGCTTGATTACGGGCCAGTGGCTCAATGGCAAAGATAATGAAGTGCGGCCCTGCATGGGCATTCAGCTGGCGAATCCTGATTGGCTGACCATGCTCACGAGACCAGCGCAGCAGAAAAACATCCCGATCAGACGCATTGACAAATCGAATTACGCCATATCCCAGCGCCCCAGGAAATTCACGAGCCAGATCACGCGAGGCGAGATATCGTCGTAAGGCCAACAGCGTTACCTGATCAGGATCATGGATAAATTGGCCTGCCATGCCACGCAAACCATATTCATAACGACCCATCCGGTTTTCAACTTGGTTCGCAAACCGGGCAACTGCATCCTGAAGGCTATCTGCCACAACTTTCTGGTTGTTGCGCGCAATCAACCAAGCAGCCATACCACTCAGCGTAAGGCTTAACAAGATGACTGCAATCGGCAACAGTGGTGACAGTCTCTGGAACAGTTTGCTCATTTAACCTGCCGCGCACAACATGATCGAATGGGGGACGCTGTCCCGACTGACGATACGCGAGGCTCCATAGCGGCATGAGCCGTGAAACGATGTCATCGGTACTTGGCAATGTGGTGGTGGTCATCATATGTTGGCACCATTTAATGCGGTATAGACCATCTGTACCGATTTCGCGGCAAGCCTTGCACCCGCTATAATGGTCGGTCTTTCGTGCAACACATTCAATGAGAACTGCCATGTCCGATAAACGCAAGATTCTGGTGACCTACGCCCTACCCTACGCCAACGGAAGCATCCACCTAGGCCATATGGTCGGCTACATCCAAGCCGACATCTGGGTTCGGTTCCAGAAGATGCGGGGGCATGACTGCCACTATGTCTGCGGTGACGATACCCACGGTACGCCAATCATGATCAACGCTGAGAAACAAGGGCTCCAGCCTGAGGATTTCATCGCCAAGATGTATGACGAACACGTGGCTGACTTCGCCGGTTTCCACATTGGTTTCGATAACTACTCGCACACCAATACGCCAGAAAACCGCGAAATCGCCTACAACATCTATCGGCGCCTGAAAGACAACGGCAAGATCGCCAATCGTGTAATCCGCCAACTGTACGATCCAGAGAAGGGCATGTTCCTGCCTGATCGTTTCGTCAAAGGTGAATGCCCCAAGTGCCACGAAAAGGAGCAATACGGTGACAACTGTGAAAAATGCGGCACCACTTACAGTCCAACCGAACTGATCAATCCCTATTCAGTGGTATCGGGTGCTACACCGGTAATGAAGGAGACCGAGCACTACTTCTTCCGACTGACCGAATGTGAAGACTTCCTGAAGGGTTGGACACGTGAAACCGGACGCTTGCAACCGGAAGCCAGCAACAAGATGCAGGAATGGTTTGAAGCCGGCCTGCAGGATTGGGACATCACCCGCGACGCCCCTTACTTCGGTTTCGAGATCCCAGATGCACCGGGCAAGTATTTCTATGTCTGGCTGGATGCACCGATTGGCTACATGGCATCCAGCAAGTTGTTGATGGATCGCTTGGGCCGTGACTGGCTGGAGTTCTGGGGTAAGGATAGTGATGCCGAGCTGTATCACTTCATCGGCAAGGACATTCTGTACTTCCACGCACTGTTCTGGCCTGCCGTATTGGAATACGCTGGCTTCAAGACACCCAATGCAGTGAATGTGCACGGCTTCCTGACCGTCGATGGCGCTAAGATGAGCAAGTCGCGTGGCACCTTCATCACCGCCGGCAGCTACCTGAAGCTAGGCTTGAATCCAGAATGGCTGCGTTACTACTATGCGGCCAAGCTGAACAGTCGTATTGAAGACGCGGATCTGGCCCTGGACGACTTCGTCAACCGTGTCAATTCCGACTTGGTCGGCAAGTTTGTCAACATCGCCAGCCGTGCAGCTGGTTTCCTGAACAAACGTTTCGGCGGCACACTGGCCGATAGCCTCCCGGAATCCGAACTGCTGAAATCCCTGCAGGTGGCTGGCACCGAAATTGCCGAACTTTACGAAGCCCGTGAATACAGCCGTGCGCTACGTGAAGTAATGGCACTGGCGGATCTGGCCAATCAGTACGTTGACGAGCAAAAGCCGTGGGAACTGGCCAAACAGGAAGGCATGGATACCAGGCTGCATGAGGTGTGCACCACTTGCATCAACCTGTTCCGCCTGCTGACCATCTATCTGAAACCGGTGCTACCCAAGCTGGCCGAACAGGTGGAGCAGTTCCTGAACGTCAAGCCGCTGACTTGGGAGGATTCCAAATCACTGCTGCTGGGCCATACCATCAACCCATACCAGCATTTGATGACGCGTATCGACTCCAAGCAAGTCGATGCATTGGTCGAAGCCAACAAGCAGAGTCTGGCACCTGCCGCCACTGTAGAACCGGTAGCAGCAGTCGATCAAAGCTACGAAACCATTGGTGAGACCATTTCGATTGACGATTTCAGCAAGGTCGATCTGCGTGTCGCCAAGATCGTCGATGCCAAGGCGGTAGAAGGTGCAGACAAACTGGTACAGCTGACATTGGATATCGGCTCGGAAACCCGGAATGTGTTTGCCGGTATCAAATCGGCCTACAAACCGGAAGACCTGAAAGGTCGCCTGACTGTCATGGTGGCCAACTTGGCACCCCGCAAGATGAAGTTTGGCTTGTCGGAGGGCATGGTGCTAGCAGCCAGCTTTGAAGACAAGGGCTCCGGTCTTTTCATTCTAAGCCCGGACAGCGGCGCGCAACCAGGCATGCGCATCCGCTAAAACGACTGCGCAATCATCTGTAGCAACCCGTCAATGTGCTCGTTCGACGGGTTGCTAGTCCCCTGAATCCAATCCTTTCTCATCTTCTACCACGCCGAGTCGAGCAGCCTGCTCGCTACTTATGGCAGGAAGATGCAGCAACAACCGTGTCAGATCAGCCTGCCGATTGGTGCCGGTTTTGCGAAACAGTTTTTTCAGATGAGACACAACCGTGCTGCGTGCCACTGTCAGCGACAATGCAATATCATTGGGAGTTTGCCCGGCAAGAATGCGTTCTGCCACCTGTTTTTCGCTACGGGTGAAACCGTACAACCGTCCGGCAATTTCCATACGCCCTTCAAGCTGATAACTCGGATCACTCAACATCACCAACACACCTTGTGTGTCAATGGCAGCACCTTTTGGCAGGGACATCAAGACCAACTGGTAAAACATATTGCCGTCACGCCTGGCAACCAGATATGCAGCAGATTCGTCCAATAGTGCCGCACGCTCGGTGCGAGCCAATTTACTGACAGTCGTCTTGAAACGGCTGTTCAGTGACGATTCGCGAAACTGCAAATGTTGGTCATGACATCGTAAATTACTTGATTGATTCAGCATCCGCTCAAAAGCGGGGTTGGCGAACTGAACAACAGCATCCACATCGAGTAATGCAATACCAATATCCCAGCATGCCAAACAATGACAAAGCACCTCATTCAATGCCATCTTGAAATGCAACTGCTGCCCCAATCGAATTGCACGCTCAATATGTGGCCTCAGTTGCAGCATTTGCTCAACGATCGTAGGATCAACCCCCCCTTCGGATCTGGGCACCGAGGCCCCCATTAGTACCGTTGTATTGGGATCATGAATCACGCGAATTCCCGCGCTGTAAAAAAGATTCATTCTTGATAAAAAATCACGATAAAACGGCGTATTGGAAAATACCTCGTCAGAAATATACTCACGTTGATCATAGGAAGCCAAGGTGGATTGATTCAACAGCGCCTGAACTCTAACATCCTGGGATAAAAAGTTGTCGATATAATTATCAACGTCTTGAAGTGGATACTTACTTTCAATAACCAGCCTTGGCCTCTGCCCCTTATTGAGAATCAGCAAACCTGCCGACATCTGGTTCTGTCTTTTTGAAAAATCCGTCACAAAATCGTGAAGTCGTTCTGGACAAGCTACACTGTCATACAACGCCTCAATCAATTGTTCATTATTCTGATGTAATTCGTGCCACATAGATAACCTCGCCGCCAGCACAGCCCTGTATCTGAACTATCCCACTCATTCAAGCAGTGAATTAAGAACTAGGCCAAGACAAAAATATAGAATCAAAATTTAATTATTTACTTCATTATTACACAGGCCATCACACACCAACACCGCGACACTCAAAACAGATTTTACTTACATTTAATTTTAAATATACGAATATATGCAATATGTAAACTATAAGTTTTTATCGCTCAATAAATATCAACAAAACCATCATTTAAATTCATCCAAAAACATCTATAAATTCAAGATAAGTAGCTTTGGATGACACATTATGGCTTCGCCCCCAATGTATGATATATTTTTTAGCCGTTATTTCTATTTTGGAAAAATAGACAACACACCACTCTTGCAAGAAAGCTTTAAACTCCGCTACCAAGTCTATTGCCTGGAAAAAAATTTCTTATCCGCTTCACATTTTGAAAATGGCAAGGAATGTGATCGCTATGATCGGGATTCGGTCCATTTTGCAGCCATCGATCAATTTGAACAGGTGGTCGGTACCATTCGTCTTGTAGGTGAACATACTCATCGCTACCCACTGCAGGAACACTGCCAACTCAGCATCCCTGCCATTCCTCATTCAGCCGTCGAAATATCACGCTTAGCGGTCAGTAAAAACTATCGTCGCCGTGCCAGCGACGATGATTATGGTGCCAGCAATGACTACGTATCCATGCCAGTCCATGTGAAGGAAAGCAATGCACGCATGCGTCCGGAAATTGTCATGGGGCTGTACAAAGCTGTATTCCAGTGCTGCCGGCAACATCAGATCAAATACCTGCTGGCTGCAATGGAAAGCGGTCTACTCAGGTTATTAAACCGCATGGGGATGGGCTTTATGCCAATCGGCCCTGAGGTGGACTACTATGGCCCCGTCAGGCCTTACATGCTATCAATTGACGAATATGAACGAAGCCTACGGGTGATGCGCCCCGATTTACATGAGGAATTCTTCGTCAATGCAGACTTTCAATCTTTGCAACAGCCAATTCAGTAGCCAGCAAAGCAAATGATTCATGCTGATCATCAGATCGTGATGGCCAGATCAAGACATCAGGACTGTTGCGCATCCCCCGTCGGCACGCAATAACCGCATAAGCACTAACCTGAAACGGTTCATCAGAGCGAAACCATTGACATCGATCTGCTTCCATTCATTTCATTCCAAACGAGGAGACAGTCCATGAAAACCTTCGCATCCGAACAGGAGAAAGCCAGTCGCAAAGCCTTTCTGGCATCACTATGTGAGACCCCCCCCGACCAACTACTGAAGAATTCAGAGCAGGAGTCAATTGCCGCATTTAACAGGGCGCTGAAATGCGTGCCAGCCTTTGCAAAATTGCTGCAACAACATGGTCAACCAACTTCACCCATCGATTCAATTGATGCATTTTTGAGCAGAGCCCCTCTACTCAACAAGCACAACACGTTTGGTCAATTTCCAATACATGAGCTTTGTGTCGATGGTCATCTGGAAGGTGTTCGATCGTTGCTGACCAGCTCTGGCCACTCGGGCGTGTTTTCCTTCGGTGTGAATACCGCCACCAATCTGGACAACTCATCGAAATCGATCGACGCCGGCTTACAATACCTGTTCAACATCGATGAACTCAGTACGCTGGTCATCAATGCCTTGCCGATGGGCGTAAAAGTACACACACGCTCTACAGTGCTGGCAGAGACCAGTGTCCGGGACGACATGGTCTACGCCTTGATCCAACGCTTTGCTGGTGAGTTTGATCAAGTCGTCATGATTGGAGAAGGTTCATTCCTAAAACGCATCATTGAGGATGGCCGGGATCAACATGGCATTGATTGGCCAACATTACGCGTTCATCTCGTCACAGGCGAAGAAGGCATTGCCGAAAATTACCGTAGCTACATTGGGACTCTGCTTGGCATCAGTGAATTTGACCAACCAGGCGGTAAACTCATCATGTCATCAATGGGTGTTGCCGAACTCGACCTGAATATCTTCCATGAAACACCCCACACAATCCGAATGCGACGACTGGCTCATGAAAACGCCGCACTCCGTAAGGCGCTATTTCATATTGACACGCCATTCTGCCCAATGCTCTTCATGTATTACCCTCATCGTTGCTATGTAGAAACACGCAATGTTGGAGCCACTTGGCCCGAAATCGTCATTTCAATGCTTAGCCCGGAAATGAAGTTGCCGCTACTCCGTTACTGCTCTGGGGACTATGGCAATATCTTCCGCCACGACGAGTTACTGGGCTTACTGGCGCGGCATGACATCCATATCAAGCCGGACCTGAAATTACCCTTCGTCGCTGTCTATGGGCGAGGTAAAGCACTACAGACCACATCGGGGCCACTTTACCCGGAAGCTGTAAAGGAGGCGATTTATGCTGAGCCGGCCATTGCTGAAACGCTAACCGGTAATTTCCGACTGACCGGCACCAATACCATCGGACGACTCGATCTACAGTTAAGGCATGGCAAAAACCTATCAAATCGGATGTTGGATAATCTGCACGGACACCTTGCCAAATATTCGCCCACACAACCCGAAATCTTCATGCATGCTTATTCTTCGTTTCCGTATGGTATGGAAATCGACTTTGAACGGAAATTTGCCTATCTCTGAATCGATTCGAAAGCTGTCACGACTCGACGAAGAACAGAACCTGATGGACAAATGCAAATCCACCATAGCGATCCTTGTGCAGGCAAGGCACCACCCGGCCTGCACAACGGCTTTCTATCGACGACGTAACAAATGCCCGACGCCAAACAATCCAAGTGCCAACAGCATGATGCTACTCGGCTCCGGTACCTGTTTCACGTTACCGAGGATCGGATCATTATTGAAACCGCCCCACCCATTCTTAGCAGCTCCATCCGCAGGATCCAGGGCAATCAAGGTATTCATTGCATGGAAATCGGACAGGCCTCCATTCTGGCCCTTGGTGTTAAACATCGAGCATGCGATACCTGCAACACAACTGGCATAGAAGGCGGCCTTACCGGATGCAGGTAATGTATCATTCGTTACATCCTGAAACATTGTACTCAGCCGTTCATCAAATTGCGTACTCGAATCGTCATTAGGTACGATACCGACATCAAACACCAAGCTGATCAATAAGGTCCCATCCGTTATACCATTTAGCTTGTTAAAAGCTGTGCGATCAGATGCTTTCAGGCCGTTTGCGCTAGTAAAACTTGGATTGGTCCCACCTTTATCTGTTGTTTTATCCAGATAGAAATCCAGATGAATTTTTCCATCACAACCAAAGCTGACATTGCTGCACCCTGTGTTGTAAATATTCTTACCAAAAGATCCGCCTTGCGTGATACTTGCATCCGACACACCATAAATCATGTATGAGATCGTTTCATTATTATTGCCAGATTGCCAGAAATATTTTGTCGGGTCATCCCTGCTTTTGATCTGATCAAGATAGCCTGCACCAAATACACTCTCACGTCCAGAGCCTGCATTTCCGGCCCCACCATCCTGGCTGTTTGCAGTATAACCTCCAAATTTCATAACAAATGGGCCAAATCCATTCAATGCAAACGCATTCGCACTCGGCATCAATGCCACCAATGCCGTACCGGCAGCCAATATTTTCATGTACTGACACAGCTTCATGACTCCTCCTTATGTATGACAATTAAAAAATCAATAAAACTATCAACACATTCAGCAAAAGTCATACCAGAAAGATAAAAGACCCGTTTTACCAGGCACCTCATCCTTATAAAGACCAGTGTCAATCTACTGCCCCGACACCACCATTTGTAGTATTTTTCTGATCGTCCTTATATTCGAAATACCAATTTAAATAAATAAGGCAATTTTAATCAACAACATATCAAATTCCATACATTAATTTCAATCAAAAATACAAAGAAGCACATGCAATATGAATGTAAAGTCCAGTCTACAACTCAAAGTAACAATACATTTGAAATTAGTAAATTACAGATCTCGCATTGACAAACAACATTTACATTACCAAAGCAGCAATTGATGTGTGAATGAAAGCATGACACAACATCGTGCTGACCCACATAGAAGCGTTTTGGGCTACGAAGCCGTATTCTGACCCGCGTCGTTTTTCGGGGTAGATAACAACTCAGGATAAGACTGGAAAGTAGATGATCACGGTCAAGCCACCACCAGGCGTATCAGTCAAATCCACGTCCGCGTCATGCAAGCGGGCAATTTCGTTGACAATCGGCAAGCCCAATCCACTGCCTTCCACACTGACACCCGCCACCCGATAAAAGCGCTTGAAAACATTCTCACGCTCGGTTGCCGGTACACCCGGCCCATCATCAACCACTGCCAAACATGGCTGTGGCGTGGCCGAAACCCGTACCGTGACGTGTTTACCTGACCCTGCATAGCGGATTGCGTTGTCGACGAGATTACCGATCAATTCATGCAACAACCCGGGCTGACCTGACACGATTACCTCGCCGTCACATTCAAACCCCAGATCGACCTGCCACCGCCGCGCAACAGGTACCCATTCCATCGCGACCTCTCTCGCCAACATGACCAGGTCAACCGGTTGCAGCTTGGTCACCAGACCGCTGTCTGGCTCCAGACGGGATAGCGACAACAGCTGCTTGACGCCATGCGAAGCATGCCCCAGTGTTGTCAACAGCTGCCGAACTTGCAGGTGAACCGTCGGTATCGTCTCTTCGCGCAATGCCAATTCCGCCTGGGCCTGCATGACCGCCAACGGGGTTTTGAGCTGATGGGCCGCATCGACGAAGAAGCGACGCCGGGCGGTCAGCATCCGGCTTTGGCGTGCCATGTACTGATTCAGCGCTTCAACCAGCGGTTTGAGCTCTGTCTGCAATTCACGCTCGTCAATGGGTGACAAATCACCTTCTTCCCGCCTTGCCACTTGTCGAGACAGCCGTCGTAATGGCCGCAATCCCCGATTGGTTGCCACCAGCACGATTGCCAGCGCCAATACAATCAAGATGGCCTCTTGCTGAATCGCACCAATCAGAATGTCGCGCGCCAATTCACGGCGCGATTCCGGGGTTTCGCCTACCTGTACCCAAACAATGCGGTTCCTGGCCGTCAGTAAGTCATACACGGGCTGGCGAATCGACAACAGGCGGATGGTTTCATCCCGATATGGAACATCGGCATACCAGGGACGATAGAATTCAGCGTTGGCAACAGCCGGTCGTGGCAGATCTTGATAGCCTGTCAACTGCCTGCCATTATCTTCACTGACCCGATAGAATACCCGGCCTTCGGCATTGGCTTCGAACATCTCCAATGCAAAATACGGAATATCCACAACAATATCGCCATCCTGCACTCGTACGCCTTCTGAGATTGCGCGGGCAGAGGAATACAGCATGCGGTCGAATGCAACGTTGGCTGCGCTCATTGCACGTTGATAGGTGAACCAGGCATCCAGTCCCAATAATGCCAGCAAGGGCACAAATAACCAGACAAGCAGGTGCAGGCGCAAACTGTTAGGTTTGATCATCGCAACAAGCTACTTGACTTCCAGCAGATAACCCAGACCACGCAATGTAACAATGGCCACCCCGCTACCATCCAGCTTCTTGCGCAATCGATGAACATAGATTTCGATTGCATCGGCACTGCTCAGCTCGTCCAGGCCAAATATCTTTTCAGACAGCGCATCCTTGCCAACAGGCTTGCCACCTTTGAGGATCAGGATCTCCAATACCGCATGTTCACGCGGGGTCAGATTCAAGGGTTGATTGCCCAGCGAAAAGACCCGACTGACACTGTCGTACGCCAACGGCCCACAACCTATCTGGGCTGAATCCATGCCGTGACTACGCCGGATCAGCGCCCGCACCCGGGCTTCCAGCTCAACCAGATCGAATGGTTTGGCCAGATAATCATCGGCGCCCAAATCGAGCCCCCGGACTCTGTCCTCCACCGAACCGTGTGCGGTCAAAATCAAAACAGGTACGCGATTACGTCGTCCACGCAAACGCTTGAGTACTTCCCAACCATCCAGCCTGGGTAAGGCCAAATCCAGAATCACCAGTGCATAATCCTGAGTACGCAGCACATGGTCCGCGTCTTCACCGTTATGCATGCAGTCAACTGCAAAACCAGCCTGAGTCAACGCTTTGTACAAGGACTCAGCCAGTGGCAGATGATCTTCGACAAGTAGAATACGCATTGTGTTTGTTTACCATGGGTACATCATCAATCAAGCACTGCGAGGAATTGCTTGTCTGCCAGTGTATTCATTCCCAGATCGATTTTCGAGAGGACACCTATTCAGGACCGTACTGCTTGTACAAAGCAACCTGCAACACCATGCCCTATAGTCAAAGAAATCTACTACCATCGATTGCTGGGCTGTAGACGAAAACCTCCGGGTAGCCAGTGACATTTTCTGAAGAGGAGCCGATCGTGAATCGATGCCAGCCTCGTACCATGCTCACTCTTGTCATGCTGACCGGCACACTATTGTCCATGCCAGCATGGTGTGCCCCGCCCCCATGGGCACCTGCGCATGGTCATCGCGCCAAAGAACGTAAATACATTTATTATCCTGCTCGCGAGATCTATTTTGAACCGGCAAGACGTCTCTGGTTCTGGCTGGATGGCGGAAGCTGGCAATTCGGAGCCCGTCTACCAATCAGCATCGGTAGTAAACCTTCGGGTGGCGTCAGCGTCTTGCTGGCCACCGACCGGCCATACGAAGCGCATGATTATGTCGTTACCTATTATGGAAAGGGAAACAAGGCACATAAGCCTAAGAAAGAGAAAAAGGACAAGCATTCAAAACATGATTGACCCGGTTTTGTTGCAGCTACCCACCGCTAAGAACCTGTTCCATGCCTTATTCCGCGACCATGATCGGGGCTCATGTGCCGCTCAACATCCGCATGTATCACGCCTACACGCCGGTTTTTGCGCTGCGCTTCATCCCGTTGGTGGCCGCTCATCACAGACCTTGAGCAGGTTCTAATGAAAAACCGCCATACCCATCCAGGACATGGCGGTTTGCTTTCGGAGCGCCAACCCTAGCGTGTCGGACGCCACCGGGTGATCAACATCATTCCCAATCCGATCAACAACGCTGTAGAGGGAATGGGCACATCGCTGAATCGACGAATCGACCATTCCTCAAACCCTGCATCAGAGCCGTAAGTCAACGATTTAGCCTTACTACCGAGCGCACCGTTGGGTGTTTGGCAAGGAGAGCTCTTGTTGGCAGCAACCGTACACTTGCTTCCGGTCTCACCAAACTTCGAGTAGAGATAGACGAAACTGTCAGCGGTATACCCCGCAAAGTTGCTCACTGGAACCAACGCCTGTAGATCCACACCCTTGCCACTGCCACTGAAATTCGTGTAATCCATCAGCAACGAGGCATCGCCACCCGGAATGTTATCCATGTCATACACTTCCGTCGCACCATCGCATAACTTGAACGTGCCATTCGGGCTGGTATCTGGGGCACAACCTGCATCGGTTACCGAATTACTGAGAATGTCCCCTTTACCGGCAACATACAGCTTGAACGAGTCCAACGACAAACCGGAATTCTCGTTACCCTCTTCATTCATATCCAGCAGAAATTCATAGTATTGCTGGCAATTGGTACCTGTGGAACCTCCACCATCGCACACGGTGATTTTGGGGATTTGACCCAGCGTGATCGAATGATTCCAGTTGCTGTCACCTTTGTCGTGGTTATCCAGAATCGTACCGTTCCCTGGCGGGCTGGTTCGACCATCGGTATTGAAACCCTGCTCGCTGCAGTTAGGTTGACACTTCGCATAACCTTTACTGGTCTGGATGCGAACAAACGGATCAAACACACCCGTGCCCACCACCATGCCCCCCAACGTACCATCCGGATCAGGCACTCGGAAAATGCCTCCGTTAAGCATGACATTGGGTGGTGTCGTTTGTGTGCTGGACGGCGCCGCAGTCAAATCGAAATAGCAGGTGGTCAATACATTACCGCTGGCATCGAACGTGCCCGGACAGGTGGAGCTGGATGGCGCACCAGCCATGGCAAACTGGGATACGCACCACACCAGCATGCTCACCACGCATTGCCTTAATATACGAAGGTACGACTTGTTCATGGCGCCTACCCTTGCTCTGCGGTTGACTCTCATACATAAGCATATTTTGCACCAACACAAAAAACCTTTGTTTTCAATAAGTAAATTCCATATAAATAATTCGGAATGTAAGATATACCGACATCCATATCTAGAAAATGATTCTGTACCGCTTGAACTTACCAAATCAGTTACGGAGCTGGCTCAACAACTTTTCTGCCTCAGTCCGCTCAGGGAAGTCGCGCTGCATTTTCGACAGTCGTTCCAGCTCATCACGAGCCTGTGCCTTCTCCCCTGTCTGCAAGTACGCCTGTACCAATTGATATCGAGTAGATGGGGAATCGGGTGCCACTTCCACCGCTTTACGCAACAGTGCTACCACCCGTTCATGCTTACCAACCCGCGTCAGCATGTCAGCCAAGTCCTGCAGGGCCAACGGATGAGTTGGCGCCTGCTGATGAGCGGCCTCCGCCACTGCCAACGCCTTGGCTTCATCAAATTGCCGATAACACTGGATCAGATTGTGCAGAACCCCAAGATTGTCCGGCTGCTGCTTGCGTATCAGTTCATATTGCGCCGCTGCCTCCTGAAATTGCTGACGCTTGATGGCGGTATCCGCCACATGCATGCGCACTTGCATGTCGTCAGGATGGGTCGTCAACCAGGTATTCATCAGCCGGTCAGCCTCCACGGCACGATTATCCTGACGCAATGCTGATTGCCACTTGATCAATGACGCAGAGTCTGGTTGCCGCCGATGTGCCTGCTCGAATGCAACTGCAGCTTGCCGATAGCGCTTGTCCAACATCCGTGCATCCCCTTCGGCCAAAAAACCGACCGGTGAAGTCGGCAAACGCTTTTGCACTTGCGCGGCCAACTGAATAACCTCGGCCACCTTGTTTGCCTTCAACTGTAACGCCACCAAAGCTGTTAACGCCTCCGGAAATGCCGGATCAATGGCCAGTGCTTTCTTCAAAGACATCTCTGCCCCTGCAAAATTGATGGCAGCCGATTGGGCCAGTGCCAACCCATAATAGGCCTGTGCAGATTTCGGATTCAAAATGATCAAACGGGAATAGCTCGACATCGCTTCCGGATGGCGGCCTGTCTGTAACTGGGCGAAGGCCAGCTTGCTCAACGCTTCAGCATGTTCTGGCGCCAACTTCAGCGCAGCCTCCAACATCGGTATGGCACGCTCGTAGTCACCTGCGCCAAACAGCAGACTGGCCTGCGCGTAGATCGGCTTCAAGCCTCCAGGTTGTGCCGCACTGGCCCGCTCCAACCAACGCAGTGCATCGTCACGTTTGCCGGCGGCGATTTCCAGATCAGCCAACGCAAGCATCGCATCCACATTCCCCGCATCCAAAGCAATTACTTTTTGCAATCGGCTACGGGCCAATCCAACCTCCCCAAGCCGGCTATCCAACTGCGCCAGATTCAATGCTGCCGGCAAATAGGCCGGCTGAATAGCTAAAGCCTGTTCAAAGGCAGCACGGGCTCCTGACACATTATGCTGCGCCAGCAGAATTGCGCCCTTCAGATTGTAGGTCAAGGCGCGCCTTGGGTTCACCTGCTCCATCCGGGCAACGGCTTTCAATGCCTGATCATATTGCCCGGCAGATAACAATGAACTCGCCAGCAAGGCATCTGGCGACTGCCCCGCCCCATTGGCAATTGATGCCAGGTCATTCAGGGCTCGCTGTGTATCGCCAGCCATTAACCTGGTCAGCCCCAGATTGGTTTTAACCTGTTTGTTGGTTGGCGATTTCGCCATTGCCAATTCCAGAAACTGAGCGGCTTTGTCCAGATCCTTGGCCTCCAGATAGGCCTCCCCCATCAGGCTCAGCACACGCACATCGGCGGGATCCGCCTCACGCAACTCAGTCAGTATTGCCAGTGCTTCACGTCCACGGTGATGACGAATCAGTACCGCCGCCAACAGTTTTCGCAGCTGATGGTTATCCGGTTCGCGTGACAAGGCTTGCTGCAAAAGCCGTTCTGCGCCGGTGAAATCACCAGTCGCGCTGGCCAGCATCCCCGCCAATGCAGTCCCCGGCAAATGACTCGGCGCCAACTTAAGAACTTGCCTCACCCCGGCCTCGGCTGCGGCGATATCGCCACGACGGTAATCGAGTAAAGCCTGAAAGTACCAGGCCATCGGGTTTTCCGGTGCTATCTTGCGCAAGGCTTCAACATGCTTGCGGGCATCGTCGGTACGATTACTCAGCAAATAGATCGATGCCAGATTCAAATTGACCGGTACGCTGTAAGGCGACAACGCATAGGCTTTCAGATAACTGCCTAAAGCAGCCTCTGCCTCGCCATCACGATGCTGGGTATCCGCCAGCATCAACAATGCATCCAGACTTTGTGGATTGGCTGTGGCCGCCTGACGGATCAGGCTGGATGCCACTGCAGGTTCGCGACGAGCAGCGGCCAATCGGGCTTTGCCAAGCAAAGCTTCCGCATGGTCGGGTTGCCGTTTCAATGCGTGATCGAACGACGCTGCCGCTTCGTCATTGTTACCCAGCGATGCATAGGCATGCCCACGCATCGCCAGTATCGGCGCAGTCAGTACCAGCTCACCATGATCACTGGAACGGGTTTCCTCCAGCAATTTGTCGAATTGCCCTTGCTTGAACAGCGTTTCCGCCAATAGTGGAATCACCGCCGTCTTGTCATAACCCGCCTTCAGTGCCATGCGAAACTCTTTCTCGGCGGCACGTGGAGCATTCATCTGCCGGTAGATCATCCCCAGGGTATAACGAGCCTCGGCATGGTTCGGCTCCTTGTCCAGCAGATTGCGCAGCTCGATAATGGCAGCACGTGTATTCCCCTGATCACGGTCTTGCTTGGCCTTGGTCAATACATCCACAGGGGCAGAAGGTGTTTTGTTGCACGCGGCCAACGGCATCAACAATAGCGCTGCCAGCAACCCGATACAGGAACCAAGCCTGATGACGCGGGGGAATGAGGTGATGGTCACGGACATGACTCCAGATCAGTCTGAGCAGACAATCTCAGTATAGGTCGCCGTATGCCAGGCCAAACCTGCGAAAGCATTTTGAAAGGTTTCATCCCCTACCATGGCTTCCACAACCCAACCATAGCGCAATGCGCATGCTAATAACGGAGGCAGACATGAAAGGTTTCAACACTTTGGCCATTGCGGCCGCGATCTGTGCAATCCCGGCAGCAGCCTGGGCCGACATACCAGCGGGCTACCCGGCCAGCTATCAGGCGGTGATCGATGCAGCCAAGAAAGAAGGCAAGCTGCTGATCTATTCGGCCACCGATGCCGCGGCAGCCAAACCGCTGATCAAGGATTTCGAAGCCATGTACCCTGGGGTGAAGATCGAATACAACGACATGAACACCACTGAACTGTACAACCGCTTCATCTCCGAGACGGCAGCCGGCAGCACCAGCGCAGATGTGCTGTGGAGTTCCGCGATGGATCTGCAGGTCAAGCTGGTCAACGATGGCTTTGCCATGAGTTATGTCACTCAGGAAAGCGCCGCCGTGCCGGACTGGGCAGAATTTCAGAAACAGGCCTACGGCACCACCTATGAACCGATCGGCATCGTCTACAACAAGCGCCTGTTGACCCCGGAAGAAGTGCCACAGACCCACGCTGACATCATCAAGGTATTGAAGGCCAACCCAGCCAAGTTTCAGGGCAAGGTCACGACCTATGACATCGAAAAATCCGGTGTCGGCTTCACCCTGCTGACTCAGGATTTTCGCGTTGGCGGCACGGGCACCTGGGATCTGGTCAAGGCGATGAGCGGTAATGGCATGAAGCTGCAATCCTCTACCGGCACGATGATGGAACGGATCTCGTCCGGCGAGAATCTGATCGGTTACAACATCATCGGCTCCTACGCCCATGCCAAGGCGCAGAAAGACCCGTCCATCGGTTACGTGTTCCCCAAGGATTACACGCTGGTATTGAGCCGTGTCACCTTTATCGCCAAAAACGCCAAGAGCCCCAACGCGGCCAAACTGTGGGTGGATTACCTGCTCTCCAAGCGCGGCCAGACCATTCTTGCCAATCAATCCGATTTGTTCTCGATTCGCCATGACGTGACTGGCGAAACCACTGCCGCCGGGCTGACCAAGCAACTGGGCACCAGCCTGAAACCGATCCCCATCGGTGCTGGTTTGCTGGTTTACCTGGATCAGGCCAAGCGACTGGATTTCCTGAAGCAATGGCAAGCTGCGGTCAAGAAGTAACGCGCTGACCCGCCCGGTAGACAACCGGGCCATCCTCTCGATTGACCTCCCCGCCGGCAGCGGCTGGTGCCCCACACACCGCTGCCGCAGGGGACTGCTGCGCCCGCCGCAGCCTCAAGGAGCAATCCATGACACCGAACATGACGATGGCGCCCCCTGTCGCCTCCGTTTCCCAACGGCCGACTGTCCTGCGGCGGTGGTTCCCCACCGCTGGCGTGGCGCGTTGGTTGACCATAGCCGCTGTCACACTGGCGGTCATGACACCTTTGACGTTGATCGTGTATCAAAGCCTCCTGAATGCACCATTCTTCATGCCCAACAGGGCCATCAGTCTGGAGGCCTACCGCTTCGTATTTGACGACTCGGATTTTTGGTCTGCCCTCAAGAACTCTGCTTTCGTTGCCTTTGGCATGTTGTTCATCGCACTGCCGCTGGGCGGCATCCTCGCCTTCCTGATGGTACGCACCGACCTGCCCGGCCGCCGCTGGCTCGAACCGTTGTTGCTGACCCCGGTGTTCATCTCGCCGATGGTATTGGGCCTGGGCTATGTCGTGTCAGCCGGGCCGGCCGGATTCTATTCCACCTGGTGGCAAAGCGTGTTGGGCCAGGTGCCATGGAACATCTATTCGATGACTAGCATCGTGATCATTGCCGGTTTGACCCACGTGCCACACGTCTACCTGTACTCATCCTCTGCCCTGCGCAATCTTGGATCCGATGTTGAGGAAGCTGCGCGCGTCGCAGGGGCCAGCCCGTTTCGGGTCGCGCGGGATGTCAGCCTGCCGATGGTGATGCCATCGTTGCTGTTCTCGGGCGTACTGGTGTTTTTCCTGGGCTTCGAGGTGTTCGGATTGGCGCTGGTGCTGGGCGATCCGGAAGGCCATCTGGTCTTGACCACCTATCTTTACAAGCTGACCAATAAACTGGGGATTCCGTCCTATCACCTGATGGCAGTCGTCGCGGTGCTGATCGTGGCCGTCACCTTTCCGCTGGTGCTATTGCAGCGGTATTTGCTGCGCAGCGCGAGCAAATACATCACCGTCAAAGGTAAAGCCGGCCGCCAGCACGTTCTGCCGTTGGGCGCCTGGCGCTGGGTGGCGATTGCCATCGTCGCGGCATGGTTGCTGCTGACCGTGTTCGTGCCGCTATCCGGCATCGTGTTGCGGTCTTTCGTATCGCACTGGGGGGAAGGTGTGTCACTGCTCAGCGCCCTGACGCTGGCCAATTACACCGATCTGTTCGAGCAGGACAATATGGTGCGGACCATCCTCAACACCCTGGGGATCGGCGTCTTCGGTGGTGCGTTGGCAGTCGCGTGTTACACCGCCATCGGCTTTGCCAGCCATCGCCGGCATGATTGGGGCGCCCGCTTGATGGACTATCTGGTGCTGGTCCCCCGTGCGGTACCGGGCTTGCTTGCCGGGCTGGCATTTTTGTGGGTGTTCCTGTTTGTACCCGGGTTGAAGGAATTCAAGAATTCGATGTTCTGTATCTGGCTGGCGTACATGGTGGTGTGGCTGGCCTATGGCATGCGCCTGATCCAAAGTGCATTGATGCAGGTTGGCCCAGAGCTGGAAGAAGCGGCCCGCAGCGTGGGCGCCACCCGTGGCCAGACCAGTCGCTACGTGACCATGCCATTGATCCGCTTTGGCTTGCTGGCCAGTTGGCTACTGATTTTCATGATCTTCGAGCGGGAATATTCAACCGCTGTCTATCTGTTGAGCCCCGGCACCGAGGTGATCGGTGCTGTGATTGTGTCGCTGTGGGCCACCGGTGCGGTGGATCAAGTTGCGGCCCTGTCTGTCATCAATCTTGCCATGGTCGGCACCGGTTTGGCTGTCGCCCTGCGTTTCGGAGTAAAACTTCATGACTAAGCTGACCGTTGACAATCTGTTATTGAACTATGACACCACAGCCATCCTGAAGGGGGTATCGTTCCAGTTGAATGCGGGTGAAGTGGTCTGCCTGCTGGGCGCCTCTGGTAGCGGCAAAACGACGCTGCTGCGTGCCGTTGCCGGGTTGGAGCAGCCGTGCGGGGGCAGTATCAAGCTGGATGGCAATGTGCTGTATGACGCCGCCAGCAACGTCAACCTCGCCGTCGAGCAACGCTCGTTGGGGCTGGTGTTCCAGTCGTATGCATTGTGGCCACATCGCACGGTGAAAGAGAATGTCGGCTATGGCCTGAAGTTGCGGAAGGTACCGAACAACCAGATCGACAGCCGCGTGACCCAAGCGCTGAACCAGCTTGGATTAGGACATTTGGGTGACCGATTCCCGTATCAGTTGTCGGGCGGCCAGCAGCAACGGGTGGCCATCGCCCGGGCGCTGATCTACAACCCACCCGTGATTCTGCTGGACGAACCGTTATCCAACCTGGACGCCAAGCTGCGCGAAGAAGCCCGTGCCTGGCTGCGTGAGCTGATTGTCGAATTGGGACTGTCCGCACTGTGCGTCACCCATGATCAGACCGAAGCCATGGCCATGTCGGACCGCATTCTGCTGTTGAAGAACGGCAAGATCGAACAGGAAGGCACACCCGCCGAGCTGTATGGCTCGCCACGCACCTTGTATACCGCTGAATTCATGGGCTCCAACAATCAGATTGATGCCAAGGTGGACAGCATTGCTGGTGAAGATGTGATTGTCAGTGTCGACCAGTGGAAACTGATGGGCAAAGCGCGCCAATCGTTGCAAACCGGTGCCAACGCCCGTGCTGTGATTCGTCTGGAACGCCTGAAAGTAGCAGACGGCCCTGGGCACAATCGCCTGCTGGCACGGCTGGTGACTTCCATGTACCTGGGTGATCGCTGGGAATACCTGTTTCATCAGGGTTCACTCCGCTTCCGCGCCTTTGGGCACGAGCCACGCGATGCGGGTGAGTACTGGGTGGAATTCCCTGCGAACGATACCTGGGTATTCGCACAAGCCTGACAGCGATCAAGCCAATTGGCGAAGCGGCTGAGGCAAGGCGACATAACCCGGCATCTGGATTTTTGTCGACTACGCTTATTCCGGCTTGGCCTGGGGTGCCGATTGCTTCACGACAATACCGGAATCTGCAACCGGTTCATCTTCTTCCGTTGCCATATCAATGGCGGCCGAGGTCACCTTGGCCGCCCCTTTGACGGTTCCCACAGCCACATCGGTGGCAACACTCGCCGCCGTCACACCAACACTCACTGCGGCTGAAGCAACGGTTCCGGTCAGCATCAGCACGGTACAACCAGGCAGCGACCCCATCAGAAAACAAGCCGTCATTATCCATCCTGCACCACGTATCATCTTTCTATCCACCTTTTTCAACCTCAATCCGCCGGGATTCGCCCCTGCACACTGATACAATTCCGTTCATCCGCCAATAGGAACGACTACCATGAGCAATGCATTTGACAACGGCCAGGCCAAGCGACGCCAAGTCATGGGCGACACCTTTGTGGACAAGGCTTTCGCCAACGCCGATGAGTTTACCCTGCCTTGGCAGCAATTTGTCACCGAACACGCCTGGGGTAGCGTGTGGTGTCGTGACGGGCTGGACATGAAAACGCGCAGTTTCATCACCTTGGCCATGCTATTGGCCCTTGGCCGTACCCAGGAGCTGAAAGGGCATGTCCGCGGTGCACTCAACAATGGCGCCACGATTGACGAAATCCGCGAAGTGTTGATGCATGGCGCCGTGTATTGTGGTGTGCCCTTGGCAATGGATGCGATTCGAGCAGCACAGGAAGTGCTGTCTGAATTGCCCCCTTGTTGATCGATTGACACGAACAATTCATCGCCAGATATAAACCAATCCACACATCCTGCCTTGTGGCATACCCGCTTTTCCAGCAAAATTGCGCCCTGCCTAGAAACCTACTCATTCACGGATTGCAATGAAGCTGCTCGCACTGAAAATCGATGTTGACACCTACCACGGTACGCTGATCGGCGTCCCAGCCTTGGTGAAGGTGTTGCAATGCTTTGGTGCGAATGCCACTTTCCTCTTCAGCCTGGGACCCGATCATACTGGTCGAGCCATCAAACGTGTGTTTCGGCCTGGTTTCATGAAGAAGGTTTCGCGGACATCGGTAGTGGAGCACTACGGCATCAAGACCTTGCTGTACGGTACGTTGCTGCCTGGACCCGACATTGGCAAGAACGCCGGTCCGATCATGCGCCACGTGCGGGATGCCGGTTTCGAAGTCGGTATCCACACTTATGATCACATTACGTGGCAGGACTATGTAGCCGGCAAGGATGCCACCTGGACGCAACGGCAGATGAGGCTGGCGTGCGACAGTTTCGAAAAAGTGTTTGGCGAACCCGCCCGCACCCATGGTGCCGCCGGCTGGCAAATGAATCGTAATGCCTATCGATTTGAACAAGCACAGCACTATCCTTATTGCTCCGATACCCGCGGCACCCACCCATTCATTCCGGTCTACGAGGGCGAAATCATCGCCTGCCCACAAGTGCCAACCACATTGCCAACACTGGATGAATTGATCGGTGTAGGCGACCTGACGCCCGACAATGTCGCCCAACACCTGTTGAAGTTGACAGAGCAAGAGCCCGCCACCGGTCACGTATATACGTTGCATGCCGAGCTGGAAGGCCGCAAACTGCTCCCGGTCTTTGAAACCCTGTTGACTGGCTGGCAAGCACAGGGCTACCAATTGGTGTCCACCCTGCAGCTGTTTGAATCATTGGACCTGTCGGCTCTGCCCTATCACAAAGTGATCATGGGGGAAATCGAAGGGCGGTCTGGCACACTGGCACTCCAAGGTCCTGAGTTTCTTGCGTAATTAAATAACCACGCCAAGCGGCCCTGCCATGGCCGCTTTAGCCTGCGCCACTCGGGTACGAGATCACACTTGCCATCCAGACGTGTTTGCACAACAATGCAATCATGCTCGTCCCAGGACGGGCATTGGCCGACTTCCGGACATGTACGTTCGCCATTCCAGCTCTAAGTCTGCCATGCCGCTGAATCACAGCGGCAACATGCATCATGGTGGCTTTAGACATGGAATTTCAACCCTGTCGATCAAGGCTGATCTTAATGCTCAATCAAACTGTTCCTGATTTCTCTCTTCCTGCAACGGGCAACACCACATTCGAACTCGCTGCGGTACGCGGCAAACATCTGGTCATCTATTTCTACCCAAAAGACAACACCCCGGGCTGCACCACGGAAGGCAGCGATTTTCGTGATCGTTATGCGGACTTCCAGGCGGCAGACTGTGAAGTTGTCGGTCTATCACGCGATGGCATCAAATCGCATGAAAACTTCAAACAGAAGATGAGCTTTCCGTTTGAACTGCTGTCCGACCCGGACGAAACCGTGTGTGAGCTGTTTGGTGTCATGAAAATGAAAAACATGTATGGCAAACAGGTGCGTGGCATTGAGCGTAGCACCTTTGTCATCGACAAGGATGGCGTGCTCCGACGGGAGTGGCGAGGCGTCAAGGTGCCGGGCCATGTCGACGAAGTACTGAGTTTCGTCAAAACGTTGTAGTACAAGGCGGCCACTGGCCGCTTTTTTTACAGCTTGATCGGACCTGATCGTTAAACGGAGGTAAACAGGCAAGCCCGCAGCTACAGATCAGATGGACCATTCCAGGCAGGCGACTGCCTTGTTCGAGCCAACATGGAGCGTACCAACAATGTCCGCAGCCAAGAAATCCAAGGGTAAAACCCAACAGACCAAACTGTTCGTGCTCGACACCAATGTGCTGATGCACGACCCAACCAGCTTGTTCCGTTTCGAAGAGCACGATATCTATCTACCCATGATGACGCTGGAGGAGCTCGACAACAATAAGAAAGGTATGTCAGAAGTAGCACGTAACGCACGGCAGGCCAGCCGGTTTCTGGATGAACTGGTGAGTGGCTGGCACGATGCTGGTATCGAGGATGGCATCCCGCTGTCCAGCCGTGACGAACATGCCGCCACAGGTCATTTGTTCCTGCAGACCCAGGCCATTAATACCGAACTGCCGTTACGCCTACCTGTCGGCAAGGCAGACAACCAGATTCTGGGCGTGGTGATGTATCTGCAGCAGGTATTCCCCAAACGGGAAGTCATCCTGGTGTCGAAAGACATCAACATGCGCATCAAAGCCCGCGCATTGGGCTTTGCGGCGGAGGACTACTTCAACGACAAGGTGCTGGAAGACACCGATCTACTGTACACCGGTGTGATGGAATTGCCTGCCGACTTCTGGGATAAACATGGCAAAGGCATGGAAAGCTGGCAGGAAAACGGCCGCGCCTACTATCGCGTCAACGGCCCTTTGTGCAATGCCATGCTGGTGAACCAATTTGTGTATCAAGAAGGCGGAGACAAGCCATTCTTCGCCATCGTCAAACAGCAGACTGCCAAGCAGGCTGTGCTGGAAGTGCTGAAGGACTACAGCCATCAGAAAAACAATGTATGGGGCATCACCGCCCGCAACCGCGAACAGAACTTTGCATTAAACCTGTTATTGAACCCGGACATTGACTTCATCACCTTACTGGGTCAGGCCGGTACAGGCAAAACGCTGCTGACGCTGGCCGCAAGCCTCGCCCAAACCCTCGAACACAAAGTCTTCAGCGAGATCATCATGACCCGTGTCACGGTACCCGTCGGTGAAGACATCGGCTTCCTGCCGGGTACGGAAGAAGAAAAAATGGCACCGTGGATGGGGGCGCTGGAAGACAATCTGGACGTACTGAACCAGAATGATCAGGAAGCGGGTGAATGGGGCCGTGCCGCCACACGTGATCTGATTCGCAGTCGCATCAAGGTCAAGTCACTGAACTTCATGCGCGGACGTACCTTCATCAACAAATTCCTGATCATCGATGAAGCGCAGAACCTGACTCCAAAGCAGATGAAGACGCTGATCACCCGTGCCGGCCCCGGTACCAAGGTGGTTTGTCTGGGCAACATCGCACAGATCGATACGCCATATCTGACCGAAGGCAGTTCGGGTCTGACTTATGTAGTCGATCGTTTCAAAGGCTGGGGCCACAGTGGCCACATCACCTTGCAACGTGGTGAACGCTCGCGGCTTGCGGATTACGCTGCGGAAGTCCTATAACGGTGTAGAAGCGGCCCGTAAGGCGCTGTTGATCTTGCTTCATCGCCCGCGCCGAAATGAACCCAAGAGTCGGCGCGGCGCGCTGGTTTATGCCCACCGGCTACAAACCTGATCGCAGACCGGCTGCGGAGCATGGAACAGCGTCATCAGTACCTTTCACAGGCCCATACCTGACAATAATCATTCGCAGACGATCTCGTCAATTCGAGGGGATATGACCATTCTGGCCATTTTCAACCAGAAAGGCGGCGTTGGAAAAACCACCACTGCCCTGAATCTTGCCGCCGCCATGGCCCACAACGGCATGGAACCCTTGCTGATTGATCTGGACCCCCAAGCCCACCTGACTGCCATCTGCGGCGTAACCGTGCCCTCAGAAGAAAGTATCTACTCCTTTTACAAGGACAACCGGCCATTAACCGAACTGGTCAAGCCACTGCCCAATGGAATCAACCTGATACCGTCTCATGTCGAGCTGTCAAAAGTGGATACGCTCTACCGCAAGACCGGTGGCGTAATCATGCGTTTACGACATGCACTTTACGATGAAATGCTGGCCGGGGCTGGGGTACCCATCCTGGTGGATTGCTGCCCATTTCTGGGCATTTTATCGATCAATGCCATTGCCGCTGCAGATGGCATGATTATCCCAATTGCGGCCGAGTACCTGGCCATGAAAGGGGCAACACAACTGGAAAACACACTGGAAGCCATGTCCAGGTTGGCAGACAAGCGCATTCCACGGCGCTTTGTCGTCACACGCTTTGTGCCCAATCGGCGTCTATCGGCCCACATCATTGCCGAAATGCAGGAACGCTATGGCGTTGAACTATGCAAGACGCGCATCCACGAGAATTCGGCCATCACCGAATCAGCTGGTTACAATCAGGACATCTTTTCGTTCTCGCCCAAAAGCAAAGGGGCCAAGGATTATGGCTTTCTTCTGGATGAATTGGTCGAATGCGGTTTCATCCAGTCGGTCAAACGCTGACGTAGCTCATGACGGTGGTTACCTCCGCCTCCTCAACTGGCTGTTGCCCCCATATCCCGCATGCGCTGTAACCAGCTTGCCTGCTTGGGTTCACTCAGCGTGTCCACCATCCCGATCAATGTATCCGCCACCGGATGCACTCCCACAAACGCCAAGATATTGCGTTTGAGATTCTTGATACTATGCGCGCCGTAATACCATCGATAAAACAGCGCGGGCATACCCATGGTCACCACCACACGCGCCCGCTTACCCGCCAATGGACGATGAGTATGGCTACCCGGCAGCATCAGGGTAGTACCAGGGCGCAATATTTGCTCCAGAAAACCTTTCAGCAAGGCTGGCATATCCCCCAGCCATAGTGGGAAGAACAGCACCAGCAGGTCACTGCGCAGCAACAATTGCTGTGCGTGCAGCAAGCTCTCCGGGGTTTCACCATGATCCCAGTCAGCCTTGGTACGCAGCAGCGGAAAATCCAGTCGCGCCACATCAATCACCTCCACCTGATGCCCAGCCAGCAGTGCACCTTCGCGATACGCTGCCGCCAGCGCATGGCAAAAGTGAGTACCGGATGGGTCCGGGTGTCCCTGAATGATGATGATATTGAACGGCATGGATAGATAGTATGAGCTGGCGAATCGACCAGGCTTGGCATTAACTTGACTATAACAAACCACGCCGTGTCCGACAGACAAAGCATGCCGACCGGTATCAATCAGTAGTCCACCAATCAATTACGCGTCCGGTCTCAACCAAGGCAGCCTCGACCGCAGCCAGCCGCTTGGGTGGCACCAACAAGACGGTCAAGGTGTCGTCCCCGTCGCTCAGCCATACGAAACGCGCACCAGTTGCCGCTTCTATTTCGGCCAGCAAGGTCACGAAGATATCGTAACTGTGTTCGAGGTGTACCACTCGCGTCAGCAGCATGGAAGTATCCAGCGAAATCGACCAGTCATCTGCCAAGTGCGCCAGCTCTGCCAGTAAACTATTTGCAGTGGCCTGTTCGTCATCCTTTTGCCACGAGACAGCAGGAAGCGCGAGATCCGCATAATGTGCCCAGAACAGCATACCTGCCAATTCATCAAAATCCCGTACACTGGCCAATGGCGGGTCTGGCTCCGCAATGCGGAACATATCCAGCGCCTGGCTACGCACCAATTTCTTGCGGTAGGCCTTTGGGGACAGTTCCTTGAACAGCGTATCCAGCGCAACGGCCGGCAGTTCGGGTGGACAATCCTCCGGTCGCGGGACTGAGCCACCCACAAGGTGCAGGTCAACATTGGCATATTCTGCGACTTGTTGCAACAAAGTGATGAGTTCCGACCAATCCGCCTCGCTATCCGGCAGCATCTCCACCCGGCTGGGCTCAACCCGTTTGACGACAGCCAACAACCCGGAACGACGAATGCACACCTGGTAGCTGGTCAACGGTAAGCCGGCCCCTCGCCGGCGCCGATATTCCTCATCGGGCATCGACAGGTTGATCCAGCCATTCATCGCGCTGACATGGCGCTGACCTACCCGATGACTGATACGTGATTGCAAAGCGTCATACAGGGCGATATAACCACGCTCGGTCCATGGCATGCGTTGCTGATAGTCTGCAAGCAATGCCGGCCCCATTCGTTGCGATTGCTCGACTGCAGCCAACCAGTCTTCCACCAATGGCCAACAGGTATCCGTAACCACATGTCCCAAATGATATGAGCACGGGTTGTCATTGACTGGTACAACCACCCCGTCGACCGGTACAAAAGCAATATGACGGGTATGCGGCTCAGTATGATCAGCCAGCGCCAGCACATGGGCCGAATGTAACGCCACTCCAGGTTGCCAGGTCAAATGACGAGACAGTTGGGTCAACGCGATATCACGATGGCCGCTTGGCAGGCGTGGGTCAGTTACGTGCAAGGCAACGCGCGCTGATTCATCCGTATTGATCTGCAGCACTTGCGTAAACCGCCCCGCTTGCCGAACAGCTTGAGCCGCCTGCTGCAATGACATCAGGTAGTGCTGGCAATCAGCGCACAATGCAGGCCACATCCTCTGCCAGGCAGGAAACAGCGGATGATCATCCGGCAATTCATCCAGCCACAGGAACTGGTCATCCTCTTCCAATACGCAACGCACTTCATCGGGTTGTGCAGGGTCGATGTCCAACTCAAGCCGCCATGCCTGCCGGTTTTGCCAATCATTGCTGTCAAACGCCTCCAAGGTCAGCTCCAGCGTATCAGGCTGGTCGTCTGTAGCCGGTCGAAGCAGAATCTCTGCATTGAGACGCACCGAATCGTCACATTGCCAGTCAAGACGCCAGCAGGTGTGATGTAAATAGGCTTGCAGCAAGGAGTGGTACTCGGTCAGCTCCGGATAACGACAACGGGACATGATTGGCAAAAGAGGACGGAAAACCCGAATAGTATGCCAAATGCAACAAAATGACAGCCAAGCTGTCCACTCACCCAGCGATATGATTGACGCTACCGTACACCTATGGCCCACTACCACCAAGAACGCATGCAGCGGTGGTTTGTGTGACCACTTCCCGATTCAACCGGATGACAACTTATGCACGCTATCCCGTTTTCCAAGGCCCTATTGGTTTGTACACTTGCACTGCTGGCCTCCTGCGGCGATTCCAACAAGACGCTATCAGTCACGGCCGCCACCCCATCTGCGGGTGCCAGCAATGTTGATCCCGCCACGACTTTCAGTGTGCAGTTTTCCGAAGACATGGATCCAGCCACCCTCAACAGCAACACCGTCAAGTTGATCAGTGCTCAGGGTGAAATACCGGCAACCGTGGTCGTGAGTGGTGCCGAAGTCAAGCTTACCCCTACCATGCCGCTTGGGCTGGCGAGCCCTTACCAACTGGAGCTCAGCGCCGATATCCGCAGCATGAAAGGCAATGGCCTGCCCGGCAAGACCACCATCAGCATCACCACTCGCCAGGGACAGTGGGGCGCAACCAGTACCCACCTGACCGCCAGCGGCAATGCCAGCAGCTTGTCCAGCACTGCAGGCAAGGATGGCAGCATTGTGGTCGCCAGCCTGCGCAAAACAGGATCGACGACCACCGGATTGACCATTGCCCGCTTTGACCCATCCACCGCTCAGTGGAGTACGACCGATATGGATGCCGGCACCAGCGGACAAGCCAGTCATGTTGTCATCAAGGTACTGGACAGTGGCGATGCACTGGTTGCCTGGAACAGCTCCACTGCGCTGCTGCCTACCAGCGGCAGCCACGCTGTCTACAGCCGCTTCAGCAAAGCCGGTGGTAGCTGGAGCCCCCCCGAAGCCATTGGCCAGGATACCCATACCTTCGATGCAGACATTGCCGTGACCTCCTCCGGCAGTGCTGCATTGATCTGGCACCATCGCAACAGTGGCAATCCGGCCAACATCTATACCCGTCAACTGGACAGTAACGGCACCCTCACCGACCCTGTCAAACTGGGCACAGGCACCACCAATGGCAGCAGTTGCGCCAAGCAGCAAGTGGACAGCAACGGCAACATCGTCGCCATCTGGCGGGCCGCCGACAACACCGGCAATGCAGTGATGACCGCCCGTTATGATACAGCCACCAAACGCTGGGCCAGTACCGATACGCTGTACCGTACCAGCACCGTACTGGATTGCGATGTTCAGCTCAAGGCAGATATCAAAGGTAATCTGGTCGCCAGCTGGCAACAACGTACCAGCGCAACCCCAACTGGCAACGACGACTATACCCTGTTCGCCAGCCGCTATCGCGCAAGCGACAGCCGGTGGGACAGCCCGAAGCAGTTTGACGCATTCAACGCCTTGCGCACCACAACACCAGGCATTGCGTTGGACAAGGATGGTAACGCTGTACTGAGCTGGATGGTGACCTTGGCTGATAACCTGCAAGGTGTGACATACAGCGTCAAAGGGGCCAACTATCCTGTCGACAACAGCCAAGGGCAAACCATTTTGCTTGGCAACGGTACCGGTCAACGCGTCACCACGCCTGCTCTGCTGAAAAATGCCAATGGTGACGCCACCGCAGCCTGGGCTGTCGACGGGAAGCTACTATCTCGCCAGTTCAACAATAACACCTGGCAAGCAACCGAAACGCCAGTGACCAACTTCAACAACAGTCGCGAACCCAACCAGATCGCCATCGTACAAGACGAGGCAGGCGGTGGCTTGGTTGCCTGGCTGGTTACCGACAATGTCACCAACACCAGCGCCTACGCCCTTCGTTTCAATACCGATGGCCGCTGGGATAGTGCCACCCTGCTCGCCAGTGGTAATGAAACCGGGGATGCCACCTTCCTGAGTGGTGCGATGACCAACGGTCGAATGGCGGTACAGTGGAATCGGGGCAACACCGTTGCAGGCAGGACGTATCGCTGACATGGAACCTGACGTGCTACCGAATTGAACAAACGAGGCGATGTCGGGCATCCACCTTCATCGCCCTGCGTTCCGGTAATTGCGTTACACGCCACCCCATTGGTAGTCGCTCACGACAGAGCTTGAACAGGTGCTCAGCCACGCTAAGCATTCAGTTTGGCAACAATGTCGTGACGACCATACATCAGGGCAAACATCCAGCTGGGTGGCGAGTGCAATATTGATAATCCAGTTTGCTCAAGTCCGCCACATGGTCACCCACAGATTCAACCACCAGAATCTCTCTTGCCAATACCCCAAAATCGGCACGAAAGTGCACACTGCTTTTCAGAATCAGAATGGGCACTTGCGCGGGCTCGATACCCAAATGCCGAAACATGGCTTGATCGGCGGCCTGCTGTTTACGGCTGGAAACCAGCACCGTGACATTTCGATAAGACAACCTGGCCATCGGACCCAGCTCCATGCTGCAACCGGCGTAGAATGGGCCGGTTGCATCGAAACAACCGTCACCTAGCGCGTCCACTCGCCATTCGCCCAAACACGCTGTTTCAGTTTGGCCGATCGCTCGGTGCAATGTCGCGCCCAATCCGGCAGCATGGGCTGCCGCCGCTGCAGTTGGATCACACAGCAGGCCAACGACAGCGCCTTGGGCATCGGCATCCAGGCAGGCCTGAATGATTGCCGCGGCATCACTGGCCGCCCCCCCGCCAGCGTTGTCGCAGGTATCGGCCAGGATAACGGGGCCACCTTGGCCAAGGCTCCGTTTGGCGTAGGCCAATGCCTCGGTAGGCGGCCAGAGCTTGCCATTGAATTCGGGCTCGGCCTTGATCACGGCTTCGGCCAGCTCATCGGCCACCGTGTCTGCTGCAGCTTGCGTATCGGCATAGACCAGTATGCTGGGGGCGCTGTCGGTGATATCAGCCAGCGGAAAACCGGGCAGAAAGCTGACGCTGACAACGCCCTGTTGCTGTTCGTCAATTTCGGCTTGGCGCATCAATCGTGCGACCGGATCAATCAACGAGCACTGCCATGGCATGGCAATGATGAATGGCAGTTGGCGAAAGGCTGAATGACACAACTCACCACGTATCAGGCGCAACAACAGCGCAATCGCACGCGCACCGGTCTCAGCCATGTCCACATGCGGGTAGGTTCGATACCCCACCAGCGCATCCGCCAAAGCCACCATCTGTTGACTGACATTGGCGTGAAAGTCCAGCGAGGCAACGATCGGTATATCATCCCCAACACATTGCCGAGTACGACGCAGCCATTCGCCTTCACCATCCTCAAGCGATTCGGTCACCATGGCACCGTGCAGATCGAGATAGACTGCATCAATCCGCCCAGCTTGTCGCAACCCTTCTTCAAACAACCACCAGACGGCCTCAAACGCATCATCCGTCACCCGCCCACTGGGATTCGCCGAGGCCCATAACAACGGGACAGGTTGCAAGTCAGCCTTCACCAATGCATCAATCGCACCAGCCAACGGCAGATTGGCACCGGCCACCGCCATGGCAACGGCCTCGCCCGTGGTCAAACCGGGCCAAGCATCGGCTTCGACAAAATGCTGAAAACCCGTTCTAACTGGCGAGAAGGTATTGGTCTCATGCTGAAAACCAGCTACGACAACACGTGGCATGGTGTCCTCTTTTAGTGTCACAGGTCGGGTTGTCAATCGGTGGCTCAGCGATCACAGGTTGAACAGAACCTTATCTCCCTACAGCAAGCCCGCGACTGCAGCATGTGCAATATCGTGATACTGCGCCACCGTGAACGGAATTGGGTTAGTGCCATGCGATGGATCAGCCACCGCCGCTGTGGCAATGTCATCCAGCCGCTCATCCCCAATGCCAATCGACTTCAAGGTATGCGGAATACCGACTTCTTCACGCAATCGCAGCACCCAATCCAGAAAGGCGCCAAACGATGCATTCGGCAGGTTCAGATAACGCGCCAGGGCAGTGATACGTTCATCAATGGCGGGCTGGTTGGCCTTCAGTACATAAGGCATCAGGATAGCGTTGAGCATGCCATGGTGCGCATCGAACATCGCCCCCAGCGGGTGGGCCAGTGCATGCATGGCCCCCAGCCCCCGTTGAAACGCCGTCGCCCCCATGCTGGATGCAACCAACATGTGCATACGTGCCTCCAGATGCTGACCGTCCTGTACGGCAACCGGCAACCAATCCTTCACCAGGCGAATGCCCTCCAGCGCTACGCCAGCCGCCATCGGGTGATAAAACGGCGAGCAGTAGGCTTCCAGGCTGTGTGACAAGGCATCCATCCCGGTCGCCGCTGTCAATTTAGCCGGCAGTCCCGTACACAGTGTGGGGTCCAGAATCACCACCGCTGGTAGCATCTTTGGATGAAAGATGATTTTTTTGGCATGTTGCCCTTCGTCGGTAATCACCGAGGCGCGCCCCACTTCCGACCCGGTACCGGCAGTGGTCGGGACAGCGACCACCGGCACCATGCCCGCTGGTTTGATGCGCAGCCAATTGTCGCCTTCGTCCACAAAATCCCATAGCGGGCGATCCTGCCCCACCATCAAGGCCACTGCCTTGGCCGCATCCAGTGCCGAACCACCCCCCAGCGCAATCACACCGTCGTACCCGCCAGCCTTGAATGCCGCCACGCCATCGATCACGTTCTGGCCAGTCGGATTGCCCTTGATCTGATGAAACAAGCCACAGGGCAAACCTGCTGTTTTCAGTAGCTCCAACGTATCCTGCACTGGCGGCAACGGCGCCAAGCCGGGGTCTGTGATCATCAACGGTTTGTGCATACTCAGCGAGCGGGCCAGCTGCGGTAAGTCCTTGATGCGGCCTACCCCGGCTTTGACAGCAGTGGGGTAGTTCCAGTTGACGGTAAAATGGTTCAGGTTGGCCATGTACTTTCCTTCATATCCAATCAAGCATGATGTGCCATTCGGTATCACATCAATGGTGGCATTTGCCCAATTAGCCTGGATATTTCGCAAATTCGCGAGGTGATGGCGCAGGATTTTGATTCATAGGGAGATTTCGTGAAGGCGTCGCGTAGGGGTTCTTACGCGCGACAGAATGAAAATCTTCATATGGATCAAAAGACAAGCTAGCACTCGCGTCAATTTATGAAATATCCAGGTTAGTACTACCCAAGCCGCTTCAGATGAAACGACTTCGGCCGGGTCAGGTGTTCGAAGCCGATGCTGGACAACGTGGCACCACGTCCAGTGTGTTTCACCCCCGTCCAGGCCAGCGCCGGGTCCAGGTAGTCGCAGCGGTTCATGAACACCGTTCCAGTCTCCAGTCGGTCGCCCAACGACAGCGCCGTCGCTTCGTCCTGGGTAAAGATTGAGGCGGTCAGGCCATATGGGCTGTCATTCATCAATTGGATCGCCTCTTGGTCACCGACGACCGACATCACACCGCAGACCGGGCCAAAACACTCATCTGCCATTAATTGCATGCCATGGTTCACGTTGGTGAACAGGCGAGGGACAAGATAGGCTGATTGGCCATCGTCCAGCCGGAACCTGCTGGAGTCGATCAATTGCGTTGCACCCTTGGCCATTGCATCGGCCACCACCTGCCGTATTGATTGCGCTGCCGATGTACGCACCACCGGGCCCAGTGTGGTGGCCTGATCCAGCGGGTTGCCGAGCACATATTGCTCAGTCAGAGCCACCGCCTTGTCCACGAAGGCCTGATACAGCGACTGATGCACATAGATGCGTTGAATGCCGCAACAACTTTGACCGGAATTGAAGAATGCACCGTCGATCAGCGTCTCAACGGCGTGATCCAGGTTGGCATCTGCACGCACATACCCGGGGTCATTCCCGCCCAGCTCCAGCCCCACGCCGATGAATCGGCCGGCAGCCGCCTGCTCCACCATCACACCGCCCGCAACCGACCCGGTAAAGCACACAAAATTCACCTCAGCCGCCTTGATCAAGCGCTGGGTGTCGTCATGTGTCACATGCAGGTATTGGAACACGCCGTCCGGCAGGCCCGCTGCCATAAAGGCGGCATGGATCTGTTCTGCGCACAGTGGCGTTTGGGCGGAATGCTTGAGGATGACCGTATTCCCGGCCAACAAGGCGGGGACGATGGCATTCACGGCGGTCAGCAGCGGGTAGTTCCAGGGAGCGATCACCAACACCACGCCGACCGGGTCACGACGAATAAAGCGGTTGAAACCGTCGATCGGTGTCGGCACCACGTCACGTAATGCCTCTTCCGCAATGGCAATCATGTGCCGTGCCCGGGTTTCAAAGCCGCCCACTTCCCCGGCGGCGTAACGAATCGGCCGGCCCATTTGGCGGGTGATGCCGCTGGCAATGGCATCCTTGTTGGCAACAAATGCGTCAATCGCCTTGCTGACCATGGCGGCCCGCTCCACCAACGGCACATTGCGCCAGGCTGCATGGGATGATTTGGCGCGGCTTAGCGTTGCAGCTATCTGCTCTGCACTGGCATAGGGCCGACGTACGACTTCACTGCCATCGATTGGGCTTAGGGTAATCAGTTCTGACATGCTGGATTCTCGTTCAAATGATTTCGAAATAGCGTTGCAATTCCCAATCCGTGACATGACGGCGGAATTCGCGCTCTTCCCATTCACGGGTCGCGGCAAAGTGCTCGACGAAGGGGGCGCCGAACAGGTTGCGAGCCGCTTCCGACGCCTTCAATCGCTGTGCGGCATCCCACAAGGTATTGGGTAACTTGAGATGCGACGGGAAGGTCTGGGTATAGGCATTCCCCTCCACCATCGGCTCGGGTTCCAACTCGTGCTCGATCCCATACAGGCCCGCGCCCAAGGCTGCGGCCAGCGCCAGATAAGGGTTGGCATCTGCCGATCCGATGCGGACCTCCATGCGCTGCGATTTTTCGGAGCCCGGGATCAGCCGCAATGCGGTGGTACGATTTTCCAGGCCCCAGGTCGCATCCAATGGCGCCCAATAGCCCGGGACCAGCCGTGAATAGCTATTGATGGTTTGCGCATACATTGCCATCAGCTCTGGCAGCAGCCGCTGCACGCCCGCCATGAATTGGCGCTGGGTACGACTCATCATATGACGCTGGGTGGGGTCGAAAAAGGCAGATTTGCCAGTCTTGCGGTCTTTGAGCGACAGGTGAATGTGGCCGCTCTGGCCTGGGTAGTCATGTGACCATTTGGCCATGAAGGTCGCCATCAGATTGTTCTTTTGGGCGAGCACCTTACAGAAAGTCTTGAACAGGAATGCTTTATCGGCAGCCTGACTGGCCTCACCCACTGCCAAGGCGGCTTCCATCACACCTGGGCCCGTTTCGGTGTGCAGCCCCTCGATGACCATGTCCATGCCTTCCGACAACTTCAACAACTGATGGTAGAAATCAGCATGCACCGTACTGCGCAGGATGGAATAGCCGAAATAACCGGGCGTCCAGGGTGTCAGGTTCTGATAATGCTTGGCACGCGCCGATTCCGGGGTTTCATTGAACAGGAAGAATTCATATTCCAGCGCGGCAAAGGCATCAAACCCCATGTCCGTCGCTTTTCTGACCATCCGGTTCAACACATTGCGAGGACAGATCTGTTTGGCGCTGTCATCCGCAAACTCGGCCAGAAAAAACAACATCGGCTGCCCGTTGACCATCTCCAGCGGCAAGTCCCGACATGTCTCTGGGACGATACGTACCGTAGCATCCGGATAGGCGGTGTGCCAGCCGGTGTACTGCACATTATCGTAAAGTTGATCGTTCAAGTCCCAACCCAGGACCACATTGCAAAACCCCATGCCACCCTTCAATGCGGAGATGAATTTATCCTTGGACAGGTATTTGCCACGCATCACACCATCGATATCCGACAGCCCCAATTTGACATGACTCAAGCCGCGCGCTTCAACCAGCGCGATGGCATCTTCTGCGGTGTTGACTTCACGTGCCTGCATTTTGCTTCCCTCTATTTGCTGCGTGGACCGGGAACCCCGCTCCCACGCTGTCTCCTGCTGGTTGTCTTGCACATGCACCTGCTGTGTGTCCATTAAATCAACGCCAACCGACACCCGCAAACAGTATCAATCCCGCTAATTGCGTTGATCGTTAACACTAATGCTGGCGCGGTCTGGCGGATGCAGCCGGTCGCTTGATCGGGTTGGATCAATCCCCTACCACCGCACCGGCCTGCAACATTTCATCCAGCGGCGCGCTATCCCGGGCGGCCTTGGTTGCCAGGAAGTAGAGGTACCCCGCCACCATGAAGCCAACAAACAGCCAGAAAATCGTCAGATTGAAGTAGATCATGGCCGTCAGTGCTACCAGCGCCAACCCCAATGCCACCCCCGGAAACAGAGGATAGAAAGGCACACGGAACGGTCGTTGCAACCTAGGCTCGCTGGCCCGCAACTTGAACAGTGACGCCATCGACATGATGTACATAACAATTGCACCGAATACCGCCATGGTGATGATGGCTGCAGTCAGTGTCTGACCTTGCAACTTCACCGCTTCGTCAGCATAGATGGCACAGATACCCACTACCCCGCCGGCCAGAATCGCCCAATGAGGAGTTTGGAAGCGTTGATTGACACTGGCCAGAAACCCAGGCAGATAACCCGCACGGCCCAAGGCATAGATTTGGCGGGAGTAGCCCATGATGATGCCGTGAAAAGAAGCCACCAAACCGAACAGCCCGATCCACACCAGCATGTGCACCCAGCCTGAATTGGTACCAACCACCATCTGCATGGCCTTGGGCAAGGGCTCATTGATATTGGCAAGTTGCCGCCAGTCACCACTGCCACCCGCGAACACCATCACGCCAATGGCAAGAAACACCAGCGTCAGAATACCCATGATGTAGGCCCGCGGAATGGTACGGCGCGGGTCTTCTGCCTCTTCGGCTGCCATCGCCGCCCCTTCAATGGCCAGAAAAAACCAGATGGCAAATGGCACCGCGGCGAACATCCCCGCATAGGCTGCACTGCCCAAGGTATCTGACCCGGCCCAACCATGCGCTACAAAGTTTGCAACCGAAAAGCCCGGCGCCACCACCCCCATGAACACCAGCAGTTCAAAAATGGCCAGAATGGTCACCAATAGTTCGAAGGTCGCAGCAATCGTGACACCGATCAAGTTCAAGCCCATGAAGATCAGGTAGGCGCCCAAGGCTGCATGCTTGGGATTGAGCCCGGGAAACTGCACGCCAAGATAAGCCCCGATTGCCAATGCAATAGCGGGTGGGGCAAACACGAATTCAATCAAGGTAGCCATACCGGCGATATAACCACCAGTCGGCCCAAAAGCACGTCGTGCATAGGCAAACGGGCCACCGGCATGAGGAATGGAAGTCGTCAGCTCGGTATAGCTGAAAATAAAGGTGGTATACATGGCAGCGATCACCAGCGAGGTGATCATGAAGCCCAAGGTACCGGCCTTATCCCAGCCGTAACTCCAGCCGAAATATTCACCGGAAATCACCAGCCCGACCGCAATCCCCCAAAGATGGATGGTTTTCAGCGAGCGTTTCAATTCTCTTTTTACTTTTTCAGCCATGCTTCTCTCCTCGTGCGGCTTGCCGGTCAGGTAAACACTGCGTTACTGCAAGATGAATTTCTCCTTGAAAGGGGTCTGCCAGTCTCACTGTTGGCGGTGATGTCCGACAAATCCGATACGTCACAGTCTATGTCTACGTTTTTGTACGCTTCAACAAACATCGTTTTGACTTATTCAGCGCATTCGCATTCTTAATCTTGGCGCACTGCAACAGCGCCAGAGCCAGTCTGGATGCCCCGTAGTGGTGCTACCACCACAAAAAAACACCAATGGCATTACCCTGATAAAAATAACAATGTGACATTTTCATAGCGCCTTGACATGCACATGTCATTGCTCATACCATCCGCCACTTAATTCGAATGTAACGATGTTCGAAATTTTCACGGCATTGCTGAGTAAATGACCGTCATTCATTCGAACATATAACAATTGACCGAACCATCGAGGATGACTTTGGAAATGTCGCACCTACTGAATCGCACGACCGTAGCATGTCTGTTTGCACTGGGTACCCTGCTTGTCAGTCAGGCACATGCCGACCTGGCCTTACCCAAAAACGCAGCCCCCAAGCCACCGCGTGAAAAGGCGGCTGTTGACGCAGATCATGATCACGGCCACGGCAAGCGCAAGACCGTCATGTCAGCCAAGAGCTTGGCCAAACGCTGCCAATTGAATGACCTGATCCGCTATCGAGGCTGGGACCTGGTTGAAAAGGTCAAGACAGCCAACTGCTCCAACACGCTATTCGATGCCACCCCGACACAGGCTGCCATCCTGTTCGATGAGCAACAGATGCTGATGGTCGCGAGCGAATTCCGTCGTGCGGCAAGCGATTACGATGGCACCAATGCAAAAAATATCAACGAATTGCAGGAATATCTGCGTGCTGGTTACTACTACAAATCGAACAACAGCAAGGAAACAGGCTTCAGCGAAACCTTGAAACACGAGATTCGAGCCGGCCTGGAGAAACTGTTCGCCTCATCTGGTTCCCGCAAAATCTGGTGGGAAAACGGTGACATCCTGCAAAGTGGTTACAAGTTGATCAGTCATACCAAGGATTACAACTACTTCCTGCCGGTCATCAAAGCCAAGCTGTATGAAGCCAATACAGAGTTCCTGGCCTATTCCAGCACAGCGTCTGCAGTCAATGAGATCCTGCGTCTGTTCAGCCCGATGTACTACTACGACAAGCCCGCCACCGAGGTCGTCAAGCGTGACATCAGCTATGCCAACGCCGTTTATGCGTTGTACCGTAACAATAACCGACTGATCGGTACGTCAACCGAATACTTGCTGAGTAATGCCATGGGAACGGTAGCTGACATGCTGCAATTCCCTGAGCTGAAATCCCAGATCCGCCCAATGATCCGTAATGGTCTGAACGGTGTTGGTTTGTTCACACGTGGCGAAGCCATTTGGTTGAGCGCCGCCCGGAAGATTCGCGAACACGACAATGGCAACTGCAATGACTATGGTACCTGTGATGCCAAGGAAAAATGGCAAGCAGCCGTACTGACGTCCACCCGCAATTGCACACCTACCATCAAGATCCTCTCACAGGGCTACTCCCAAGCAGATTTGATCAAGGCGTGCCAGCTGCTGCTGGACGAAGAGAAGCTGTTTACCTACTCTATGTTCGGCGTTGCACCGAGCGATGCCAACATTATCCCGACCAAATTCAATGCCGGCCTGGAAGTCATCGCATTCAAGAGCAAGGATGACTACAGCAAATATGGTGGCCCGATCTACGGTATCGACACCAACAATGGTGGCATCACCATGGAGGGCGACCCCAGTCAGCCTGGCAACGTTCAGCGCTTTTACGCCTATCACAAAGAGGGCCAGCCGCTGATTTGGAACCTGAAGCACGAGTTCATTCACTACATCGATAACATCTACAACATCGAGAACTATGGCAAGGCTTATTGGTCAGGCCAGCCGATCGTCTGGTGGATGGAAGGCCTGGGTGAATACTTCGCATATGAAAACAACTATACGGAAGCTGTTGAAGCGGCACGTCTGAAGACTTATCCGCTGAGCACCATTTTCCGCAATACCTATGATATGGCCGACTACCAGAACCGCTGTTACAAGTGGGGCTATCTGGCCATGCGTTTCATGTTCGAACGTCATCGCGCCGATATCGAACAGGTAGCCGTCGCGCTGCGTGCAGGCAAATATGATGAATATGGCAAACTGCTGTTTGAACGCATCGGTACCCGTTATGACGATGAATTCAACCGCTGGCTGGATACTGTCGATGTCGGCGGCTCCTTTGCAGGTGCTCGATACGCCGGCGGCGCCAATAACGCCAAAGGTACGGACAACACCAAACCCAATCCGACCGGCCAAACTACCTTCGACCGTACCAAACAGTATTTCCTGAACGACGAAACCCTGTATGACGGCAAGCGCTACAAGCTGGTAGTACTGATTGACGGCAAACAAACCTCAGGTTACGGCTTGTACGGCGACAGCGTTTCACCGGCCGGCAAGCAATATCGCTCCACCGATGGCCGAGTTCACGCATACTGGACCAGCGTCGACAGCACGCCAGGCCCGGTTATCAACGGTTTTGACATCTACAAGCAGTATCGCCACAACGATACGGTGCAGCTCAATAGCAAACGCTACACATTCAATGTATTGATCGATGGCAAACCTGATGGCAACTATGCGCTGTATGGTGGTAGCTGCAACCCAGGCAATTGCACCAGCCAGTATCCGTTCAGCACCAGTGACAACAGAGTGCGTGCATTCTGGCAAGAAGGGTCGACAACAGGTGGTACCACCCCGCAACCGGTGGGCAACTTCAGTACCCACCAACAGTATCGTGATCAGGATCAGACCTTATACAACGGTCGAACCTATCGCTTTACCGTACGGGTTGACGGCCAGCCGAGTAAGAACTACCCACTGTATGGTGGCAGCTGTCTTCCCAATACCTGCACATCTTCAGTGCCGTTTATCGGCAGTGATGGACGCTCTACGGCATACTGGCAATAAGCCACTGAGCTGGAAACAAAAAAGCGTGACCAAGGTCACGCTTTTTTGTTTCCAGCCGCCAAATCCCTCCATCCTTCAACAAATCACCCCCAAGCAATTGCTTGATAACGACATAGTAGCCAAACATGACAAATACCTGTATCGTTATAGTGCCATTTGTTGTCAGTGATAGACATTCTGCGGCACATTGATAACAAGCCATTGAATCAGCAATGGAAAAAAGCGCAATCTTTGCCACACCCACCTACCGCTTTTCCTTAAATCTGCTAAATTGCCACGCTCGTCGGCATCTACCTGACAACTCAGTAATTTTACGGTAGCTAAAATCGTTGACCTGACAACGTTAATTCATTTATCATATACAAATGATATGACAAGTAAGAGAAACATACCGTGAGCGTCGTCATTAGAAGTCTTATTGATATGGCCGAACGTGACCTGGTTTTTGATGACCGGGAAACCCGTGAAATCCTCACCTATTTTTGGCCCAGCTACGCCAAGACCATCACCAGAATGGCCATGTCTAGCGAGGCACGTCGCTTTGCGCAGCAAGTATTGGTATCAGCCATTGATGCCAATTATGCTCAAGGTCGTGCGGCAATGTTTTCCCACTTTCTGAATAGTCGCAAGCCGGACCCTGGCATGAAGAAACAGGCCAAGAAACTGGCCGACAAGTTCCACAAGAACTGGTTTCGCCATGCGACCCAAAAGGATCTGCTCAATACCGAGCTGTACTCCACCATGACGGATGCCGTTGCCGGAAAATACCGCAAGATCATTGATGATCTGCTGATTTCCGAATGGTCGGCCTCAGCCTGATCGAGTCCCCTTGCCCCTGCAACCACGGCGTGTAATGTCTGCTGCGGGGGCTGTTTCACCTTTTTATCTAGCACCCCACCCCGCCCGCCACTCTCGATTAGCGCAATGGCATAAACCTGCCCACAATACAAGCAAACTGCCCGGCAATTTGCTGAGCCAATTGTAGTGCTACCCTATCTTGGGTCATGCCCCAGCAGAATTCTTGGTAACAGCCACGGCGCACTCTCTGCCAACACCGGTAAATATCGTTGTTGTAACAAAGTCACGCTGTCATCGGAAAGTTGCTGCGGCAAGTGGCCCAACTCATCGGCCCGGGCAACCAAGGTCAGCTCACGGATAAACTCGCCTTCCGGCACAGGCAGGCATTGCACCTCTCCCGTCTTGAGCCCGCTTTGCAGCAGGCACAATGGTGTAGTCAACGTCCACCCCACCCCCGCCTTGACCATTTGCAAAATCGCATAGGAATTATCCAATTGCATGCGTAACGGCGGGTTGATTCCCCATTGCAACAGCTGCTGCTCGATGGTCCGACCGATTACCGTCGCGGTGTTATAACGAATGAAATCAAAAGCTGCAGCCAACGTCCGCAGGCTATTGACGGGCCCTTTGAAATCCAGCGGCACCACCAGAATGAACGGCTCACGCATCAAACGGCGCCGGAACAGCTCCGGATGGTTGATGACAGCATCGTCGGAAATGATGATATCCACCTTACGTGCCAGCAACGATTCAGCGTGCTGATGTGATTGTCCGGTGACCAATGACCAATGTGCGGTACGGCGCTTCACAGCTTCGACCAGCTCCTTGCCAACACTGGTCGCCAGTGAATCCACCAACGCGATACGAACATGCTTGAGCGGCGTGGAGTCCTGGCGGCGAAACTCCACGCTGACTTGGCGAGCTTCATTGAGCAAGCGCACCGCCCTTTCATAGAATTGCCTACCCAACGGGGTCAACATAGGGGGGCGCTGCGAACGGTCCAGAAGCTGGACGTGCAACTGCGTTTCCAGATTGGCGACGCTTTGTGAAACGGATGACTGCGTCATTCCTAACCGCTGACCTGCTGCGGTCATCCCACCGGCTTCGACAATGGCGGTGAAGACTTCCAGCCCTTTTAGATCAAAACTGATATGTGTGGTTACCATGCTTCCTCCCGCTGACACGCTAACGTGCGTTCAGCGGGAAGGCAAGGGACACAGCACAGCAAATGGAGGCTCAAACGCAGAAGCGCTCAGTAGCCTTGGTCAGCATGACTGCATCCTTCTTCAAACGGTTTACCAAGGCTTCCAACTCATTGGTCTGCTGACTGGTCTGTGAAGCCATTACGGCAATCCCCTGCACATGCTGTGCGACATCCTGGCTGCCGGTGTTCTGCTCGTCCAGCGCGGCAGTCATCTCCTCCACCCGCTGCACCACCTTGAACGAGCTGTCCCGAATCTTGCTGATGGACTGCCCTGCAGCACTGGCCAGACTGACACCATCCTCCACCATCGAAACACCACGATCCATGATGGCGACCGCGCGCTTGGTGGCACCCTGCACACTCTCGATCATGTCAGCGATCTCCCGCGTGGACTGGGCGGTACGTTCCGACAACTTGCGCACTTCATCCGCCACCACCGAGAAGCCCCGTCCCTGCTCACCAGCACGGGCCGATTCGATCGCGGCATTGAGAGCCAGCAGGTTGGTCTGCTCGGCAATCTCGTTGATGACGCTCACAATGCTCGAAATGCGGGATGATTGCTCACCCATGAAATGGATTTCCTTCGACGCATCACGCACTGAATCAGCAATCTTGGTCATGGCATCGGTCGCCTTGTTGATCACCTCTGCACCGCTGCGAGACAAGTCGCCCGAGCTTCTTGACAAGTGCTCAGCATCCTTCGCTCCATCGGCAATCCGGCTGATACTGACTGACATTTCCTCGACAGTGGCCGCCATTGCCTCGGCCGCATTACTCTGTACCGTAGCACCCTGCAATACCGTTTCGGTGGCAACATGAATCTGCTCGGCAGCACTCCCGACATCGGCTGATGCCCTGGTGATGTCAGCAATTGCACTGGACGTGGCTTGCTGTACATCATGAATTGCCCGTTGTAGCTGGCCGAGTTCGTCATCTCGATTGACCGTCACTTTGATGCGGAAATTACCCTGCGCCAATGCCGACAAATCAGCCAATACACCCTGCAAGGGCACAGTGATCATTCGTTTAAGCATCATGGCCAGTACCACTGACAACAGCACAGCGGCCATCAAGGAAACCCACAGCACAATATTACGTACTGAATTACCCACCGCCCGGATTGCATCCATATCCCGGGCGACTGCCACCATCCAGCCCCAATCCGGCACAATACTGTAGGAAACCAGCCAGGACTTGGGCTGCCCCTGTTGGTTCGGCCAGGTATACACACCCGTGCCTTGCTTGGCCTGCAGCATTTCCTGAATGGCAGTGGCAGAAACCAGCTTGTTGTCACTGACAATGTTCTTGCCCTCAAGCACCGGGTGAAACTCCACCTGGCCATAAGGCTTGCCCGGCCGTGTGTCGATGGCAAATGAGAAGCCCAATTCATCCTGGTACTGCGCTTTCAGATCACGCTTGATGTTGTCCAGCGACTGGGTAAAGTCGAGCCCAATGTAAAGGATGCCTATCACTTTGCCAGCAGCGTCCTTGATTGGCTCGTACTGCGTCATGAACTGTTTGCCAAACAGCGTCACCCGGCCCGTATAAGGCTGACCAACCTGCATCTGAGCATAAGCAGGTGACTGGAGATCCAGAACGGTTCCCACCGCACGATCACCATTCTCTTTTTTGACCGATGTGCTGACCCGGATAAAATCCTCACCCTTTTTCACAAATACCGTGGCATTGCCACCTGTTCGCGAGGCGAAGTGATCGACGACAGTGAAGTTATTGTTGATTACAACCCCACCCACTTTGATTGTCGGTGCTTGCTTATCCCCTGCGGGCATTTCGGCAGCATCCACCTCAAAGGTACCGTTGAAATCATCCACAAACAATTTGGCGGTACGGACGACATCTTCCTTCAATGTCGCGTTGTAGGCAGAAAGTAGCCGCACCATGCTGTCTCGGGCCGAGGCCACTTCGTGCTCTTTTTCGGCTGATATTTGGCTGCCAACATTGCGCCCAAGCAGAATGGCTACCACAACAAACACCATCACCACCAGTACACTGGCACTCAGCGACACCCGAAGATTGATCGACGACTTGGATAGGCCCATCATCTCATCCCATTCATCAAATATGATAAATCGCCATCCACCCTGTTTTTATTGATATAACAACGCCTCTCTAGGTTAGAACATTCACAAATTCAATCAAGGCAAATTTATTTAATTCTTTAATTTCGAATGTTTTAAATAAAAATTCACACTCATCCCACCCGGCCAGTCCCAGGCAGCCAAAATACATCAACTGACTACCAAAGCCATGCTCAAAGGCGATATCACTCACATACCCACCATTTAATATAATAATTTCGAATGTATTGAAGTAAATGATTCAGGCCATCACATTTGTAAAAATGTGATCTTGCTGAAAATAGATTGCGCCACTGCGCACCAGATCGGCTAGCAATTTCTCCGCCAGCTCATCATTTGATAACTGCAAATAGTACTGATTCAGCTCACGATAAAAATCAACCCGCCCTAACAGCTGCCCCGCCGCATCACGGCTTAAACTGCCATGCTCCAGCAGATTGAATATGAACAGCGCCTTGAGCATAGCCCAAGCCGCTTTGACCGGATCACGCCGGGTAGCCTCCAATCGCTGTCGGGCTCGAACAATTGCTGCCTTGGCATCATTAAATGGCCAACCATGGCCAGGAATCACCCAGTCAATTGGCAGCGCATCGATCATGTCCAGCGTGGCAAGCGCCGCATCCAGCGCATCGGCCTGTTGAATATTGATCACACCCAAACCATTCGCCCACAGCGCATCCCCAGAAATCAGCACACGATAGGCAGGGCAGTAAAAGACCAATGCCTCCATGCGATGCCCCGGTGCCGCTAATGCCTGCCAGCGCGTTCCTCCCAGCCATAGCTCATCCCCTGGTGCAATCAGGCCATCTACTTCGAAGGACTCCGCCCGCTGACCTGCCACATCCAGCCAAAGTGCACGCCCGTCCCAGTGTTGGATGTGTTGTGCCTCGGCTGCAGGTACCAGTACCCGACAACCATACACCTGCTGCAACCGGGCATTGCCACCCATATGATCAGAATGACAGTGGGTATTGAGGATGCGATGCAAGGGCGCATCGCCAAGCGCCGATGGCTGACGCAATAAACGCAGCGTCTCGTCTGCATGGGTACAGTAACCCGTATCGATCAATACATTGTCACCGGCATGCAGAAACAGCACATGGTTGGCATTCAACCAACCCCGGCAGATGACCTGCATGCTTGGTGGCAATGTCATGATGGATCGCTTACCTGATCAATGCTTCTGCAGCAGCGTCAGAATGCTAGAGAAATCCAGCCCGCCTTGCCCTGCCTGACTATGTATGTGGTAGAGATTACGGGCAACGGCACCCAGAGGTGTTGGCGACTTGCCATGTAAGGCTGCCTCCATGGCCAGCCCCAGGTCTTTGAGCATCAGATCGACACCGAACCCCCCTTGGTATTCACGACTGGCAGGCACATTTTCCATTACCCCGGGCCACGGGTTGTATACCTCAGTGCTCCAATTACGGCCGGAGCTTTTCTGAATGATCTCAGAAAGGACTTTGGGGTCCAATCCCAGCGACACCCCCAGATTCAATGCCTCAGCGGTACCGATCATATGAATGGCAAGCAGCATGTTGTTGCAGATTTTCGCAGTCTGACCGGCTCCATGTGCCCCGGCATGGAAAATGTTCTTGCCCATTTTCTCCAGTAATGGTCTGGCACGATCCAGCGCCGACTGGCTGCCACCCACGATGAACGTCAGCGTGCCAGCGGCAGCGCCGGCCGTACCGCCCGATACAGGTGCATCGATCATGTCAAAACCCTTGGCCTCCGCCACTTTGGCAACAGTGATGGCCGTTTGTGTGGCAATGGTGGAACAATCGATTACCAAGGCACCCGCCGACAAATGCGACAACAAATTACCCCGGCCCAAATATAAATCTTCCACATGCTGACTGGCTGGCAACATGGAGATCACCACGCTGGCGTCCTTGACTGCCTCCATGGCCGAGCTGGCCACCTTTGCGCCAGCTGCCTTGGCTATTTCCAACGATGCAGGCACCAGATCGAAAACCTGCAACATATAACCCGCCTTGATCAGATTCAATGCCATCGGGCCACCCATATGGCCCAATCCGATAAATGCAATGGTGTTCATGGTTGTTGTCCTCACTTATTGTCGGGCGCACTGTCGACATTCAATGGCGCCGCTTTAGACTTAGGGTTAGTACTACCAATCAGTGGTAGGTCACGCCGACACAATTGATCTGTCTACCAATCGGCAAACGGGTGTGCGTCTTCGCCCCATGGTGGTACGTAGTGTTGATCGATATGTGCTTTGGTCACTTCCTCCCAAGTAGCGGGTGACCATACCGGCTGATTGTCCTTATCGATCAGCAACGCCCTGACCCCCTCACGAAGATCATGTTGCAGGCAGCACTGCACTGATACACCCAACTCCATCGCAAACACTTCTTCCAGCGACATATGTATGGCATGACGGTAGATATCGAAGATCAGCTTGGCAGAGGTTGGTGAGCCTTTGCGCAAAGTTTCAGCCCCACGTTTGATCCACGCATCATCCGGCTGGTGCATCGCCAAGGCTTGGGCGATTTCTTCCACACTATCGAAGTTGGTGACCTCATTGATAAAATCGAGATGCATGCGTACCGGCGATACGGCCATCGGCTGTAGACCTCGATGCTGCCGCAGTAGTGTCGACAGTTTATGGTGGTTGGAACGATAATCATCCGCCCAATCCGTCCCTAACAGGTTATCGAAGACGGCCTGCTTTTGGCTGCTGTCGACATAGTGGTCTGCCAGCTTTACAAACATCGCATCCGCCGCGTTCAGGCTGGCACCAGTCAAGCCCAGATACAAACCGACACGCCCCGGCATGCGGTTCAGAAACCATGAGCCGCCCACATCCGGGTACAGGCCGATAGTGACTTCTGGCATGGCGATACGGGATTTTTCAGTCACCACCCGATGTGATGCCCCCGCCATCAGGCCCAGCCCCCCTCCCATCACAATACCGTGCCCCCAGCATAGAATCGGCTTGGTGTAGGTATGGATCAGATAATCCAGACGGTATTCGTTCTCGAAGAAAGTCTCGGCATAGGCGTTACGTTCATGACCGTGCTTGACCATCGACTGATACAGTTTGACGATATCGCCCCCAGCACAAAATGCCTTGTCACCGGCCCCTTGCAGCACGACCATGGCAATGGTGGGATCCAGCTCCCAGACATCCAATTGCTCAGCCAGCAGGTCAATCATTTCCAGGCTCAGCGCATTGAGCGATTTTTCGACATTCAGCGTGGCAAATGCCACCTGCTTGCCATTCGCCGCCGCCTTCAACTCAAACAAAACGGGGTCGTTCATTGTTTCTCCATTTTTACTGTCAGCTTCATGCCATCTTTCATTGCAACAGGCAGGCTCAACCTGCCTTCATACCCGACCAACTGCAATCAGCGATGCTTCCATTCCGGCTTACGCTTTTGCAGGAAGGCACTGACACCTTCTTTCTGGTCTTCGGTATGGAATAGATCAGCGAATGCTTCCCGTTCCGCCGGCAAGGCATGAAACATCGGCTGGAAGCGGGCTTGTTGAATCAATTGTTTGCACTTGGCAATAGCGGACGGGCTTTGGTTGGCGGCTTTGTTGGCCAGCGCCAGCGCTGCATCTTTGGCAGTACCTTTGGCGACAACCTCTTCCACCAAACCAATCTTCAACGCCTGCTCTGCATTCACACGTTCACCACACAGGATCATGCGCTTGGCCCAGCCCTCACCCACCAGCCAGGACAGGTTCTGTGTTCCGCCAGCACAAGGCAACAAACCAACAGCGGCTTCTGGCAGCGCCATGACCGCTTGCGCTTCCGCGATTCGAATATCGCAGGCCAATGCAGCCTCCAGACCACCGCCCATGGCGTAACCGTTGATCGCCGCTATCGAGACGCCACGGAATTGCGCCAGCGTCTCAAATGCTTCGCCAAATACCCGCGCCATATTGCGGGCATTACCCACATCTCCGTCGGCAAACAGGTTGAGATCAGCCCCGGCAGAAAAGAACTTCTCGCCTTGGCCAGTCAGCACCAGCGCATAGATGTTGCGATCTGCATTCAGCTCGTGAATGCGCTGCTTCAATGCTGTCAGACTCTCTGCGTTCCAGGTATTGGCCGGTGGATTATTGATGGTCAATAAAGCAGTATGGCCGAGCTTTTCCAGAGTCAGTAGTGATGTCATGGTCACCTCATGTCGATCTAAGTCGGGGGCTGGCTGTTTCACCCCCCATATAATTGAATCCTGCCGAATCGAAGGTCGGGCCGATTTGGCAGGGCTAATTCAATGTGTTACACGCGCTTTGCCGTTTTGCCATGACAATCGAGCTCCATCAGCCAGGCAGCTTCATCCGTCACTGCCTGGTCCAAATGCAACGTCACTAGCGCAAATCCTCCAGCGCCCCATCCCGCAAGACCTCGCGGCTGATAATGACCCGCATGATCTCGTTGGTGCCTTCCAGAATCTGGTGTACCCGGCTGTCGCGGACATAACGTTCCAGCGGATACTCCTTGATATAGCCGTAGCCGCCGAAAATCTGCTGTGCGTCTACGCATATCCTGAAAGCGGCATCGGTTGCAAACCGTTTGGCCATCGCACAATAGCTGGTCGCGTTATGGGCGTTGGCATCCAGCTTGCAGGCAGCCAGCCGGATCATCTGACGGGCGGCAACCAGCTCGGTCACCATGTCGGCCAGTTTGAATTGCAGCGCCTGAAAATCAGCCAGCTTCCTGCCGAATTGGCTGCGCTCCTGCATATAAGCCTGTGCCGCGTTGATGGCAGCTTGTGCTGTCCCCACCGAGCAGGTGCCGATGTTGATACGGCCACCGTCGATGCCTTTCATGGCAATGCGGAAGCCTTCCCCTTCCGAGCCCAGCCGGTTGGCAATGGGAACCTGGACATTGTCAAAATTGATGACACGGGTGGGCTGGCTGTTCCAACCCATTTTGCGTTCTTTCTTGCCATAACTGATGCCAGGCAGATCCGCCGGCACCGCGAATGCAGAAATACCTTTGGCACCCGCCTCGCCCGTACGGGCCATGACCACCAGCACATCGGTGTCACCCGCACCGGAGATGAATGCCTTGGCGCCATTCAGCAGATAGTACTCACCCTCGCACCTGGCCGTGGTTTTGAGGCTGGCCGCATCTGAACCGGCACCTGGCTCGGTCAAGCAATAGGAAGCCAAACGGGTACCTTGGGTCAGATCCGGGCACCATTGCGCCAACACGTCGGGGGTGCCCCAGGTGGCAATCATCCAGGTCGCCATGTTGTGAATGGTGATGAAAGCAGCGGTCGACGTGCAACCTCCGGCCAGTTCTTCAAAAATGATGGCCGAATCCAGTCGTGACAAACCCAACCCGCCGGCACTATCCGGTGTATACAAACCGCAGAAACCCAGCTCACCCGCGCGGGCAATGGCAGCTTTAGGGAAAATGCACTCCTCGTCCCACTCGGCTGCCTGTGGGGCCATTTCATTCATTGCAAACTCGCGAGCAGTCCGCTGAAACGCGAGTTGGTCTTCGTTCAGTTCAAAATCCATATCAGCTCTGACTTCAATTGAAAACGGTCATGGTTGCCGTTGATTGGACAATGCCCTGGGCTTACCTGCCAAACCCGGGCCATGATCACGTACAGGTCATCAATCCGCTTCGGCGATACCCGGCCTGTCCCGCACACACATCAACGTCTGCAAGCCGTATGCGCAAGGTTTACGTTGCCCACTTTTGTCGGCCAGCACCTCAAACTCGCAGACGGTCAATGTCCGCCCTGGCTTTTTCACCGTGCCGATGGCAACCAATCTTTCACCATCGGCCGGGGCTACCAGGTTGATTTTGAATTCGACGGTGAGAATCGATTCATCTGGTTTGAATAGGGTGAAGGCAGCGCAACCCCCGGCAACGTCTGCAATCGTTGCAACAATGCCACCGTGGAAGAAGCCGTGCTGCTGCGTCAGTTCTGGCCGATGTGGCAACATGATTTCCACCTCGCCAGCCGCCACCCGCGTCATACTTGCCCCCAGCAGGTGCATGGCCTGCTGGCGGGCAAAGCTGTTGCGGGTACGTGCCTCGAAATGTGGATCGGCAGGCGTGATCACCATATGGATCAGTGCAGCGAAATGGTGGTATTCACCTTGCCAGCGGTCACCGCATCATCGAACCAGCGTTCGGTAATGGTCTTGGTCTGGGTATAGAACATCACCACCTGCTTGCCGTAAGGCCCCAGATCACCCAGCTTGGAACCACGCGAACCGGTGAAGCTGAACAAGGGCACCGGTACTGGAATCGGTACATTGACCCCGACCTGTCCCACATCGATATCCTGCTGGAAACGACGTGCCGCTGCACCGCTTTGGGTAAAGATCGCAGTCCCATTGCCATTGGGGTTGGCGTTGATGAGCTCGATGGCCTCATCCAGTGTGTTGACCGACACGATGCACAACACCGGGCCAAAGATTTCCTGATCGTAGACGGCCATACCAGGCTTGACGCTGCTGAAAATGGTCGGGCCAACAAAGTTACCCTGATCATGGCCGGGTACCTTCACATCACGGCCATCCAGCTCCAGCGTGGCACCCTGCTCGATACCTTTTTGAATCAGGGTGGTGACGCGGTCCTTGGCAGCGCAGGAGATCAACGGCCCCAAATCCAGGTTATCCTTGCCGGGGCCAACTTTAAGCGTCTTCGCCTTGGCGACCAGTTCGGGAATCCAGTCATTGGCATCGCCCACCAGCACTGCCACCGAGATCGCCATACAGCGCTGGCCTGCGGCACCAAAACCTGCGCCCACCAAGGCATTGAGTGTTTGGTCCTTATTGGCATCCGGCAGAACGATGGCGTGATTCTTGGCACCCATCATGCATTGCGCACGCTTGCCATTGAGGGTGGCGCGATTGTAAACATGGGTACCCACCTTGGTAGAGCCCACAAAGCTGATCGCCTTGATATCCGGGTGATCACAGATGGCATTCACTGCATCTTCGCCACCATGCACCACATTCAACACTCCAGGGGGAATCCCTGCCTCGACCGCCAGTTTGACCAGTTTCATCGTTACCATCGGATCCTGCTCGGAAGGCTTCAGCACGAAGGTATTACCCGTGACAATGGCCATCGGGAACATCCACAATGGAATCATGGCGGGAAAATTGAATGGGGTGATACCTGCACAAACCCCAAGGGGCTGCAATACGGTGTAGGTATCAATGCCATTGCCGACGTTTTCGACAAATTCGCCCATCTGCAACGAACCGATGTTGGCTGCATGTTCCACCACTTCCAATCCCCGGAACACATCTCCTTCGGCATCTGCCAGGGTCTTGCCCTGCTCCGCCGTCAGCGTGGCGGCCAGTTCAGCCATATTGTCACGAATCAGCTGTTGCAGCTTGAGGAAGATACGAGCCCGGGCACCGATCGGCGTCTTGCGCCAAGTCTTGAAGGCCGCTTTGGCGGCGGCTACAGCAGCATCGATTTCCTCTGGGGTGGCAAATGGAACGCGAGCCAGGACTTCCTGCGTGGCCGGGTTGACCACATCTTTCCATTTGGTGCTGCGGGATTCCACAAACTCGCCATTGATCAGCAGTTTGACGGTGGGGGTACTCATACGTCCATCTCCTTCTTATGAAGCCTCGTTGGGGCTTCCTTCACATTTCGCCCCATCTTGTGAACGAGGCGAGCTTTTAAAAAGAATGTCGTTCACTGTTCATTTGACCGCGATCTGTCGGCTTTGTCAGCAAACACTGTCAATTCCAGCCGCTTGCATCCATAGTTAAACTGGTCCGGTGTTTATCCAGTGAATCGGTCTACCGCAGAACACACTGCTACCGGCTATCACATCAGCTCCTGAGCTGACTGGCCTTGACCGGATCGCTCAATTCAACTGACGCTGATCGTCAATCAGCTTGCCATCGTCTGGCATGCTGCCCGGCGGGCAGAACACCACTTCGGCGCGAAGTTTGCAGATGTCCCGCACACTACCAACCACTGCCTGGGCCAAGGTATCGCCGGGGTAGATGGTTTCACAGTGAATTGCCAATTCATCCAGGTGGTTCTGCTGCCCGACAATCAGCCTTGCACGGGTCAGCTCCGGGTGTCGCCTGATCACTTGCGCCACCTGCTGCGGGTAGACGAACATTCCCCGCACTTTGACGGTTTGGTCAGCACGGCCCAACCAGCCCTTGATACGCATATTGGTCCGACCGCAAGGTGAAGTCCCTGGTAAGGCCGCGGACAGGTCGCCAGTGGCCAGGCGAATCAGCGGGTAGGCCGGGCTGAACAGCGTGACAGCAATTTCACCGGTCTCACCTTCTGGCACAGGTTGTCCGGTCTGTGGGTCAACCAGCTCCAGCAATACCCCTTCGTCCACAACCAGCCCTTCGCGGGCGGGTGTTTCATAGGCAATCAGGCCCAATTCAGCCGTGGCATAACATTCAAAAACCGCGACACCATGTTCTGCAAACCACGCCTTCAGGCTGGGCGAACAAGCCTCACCGGAAACCAGCGCATGCCGGACACTGAGCCGCTTCTGCTTTTGCGCTGCAGCCTTGTCGATCAAAATCTTCAACAACGATGGCGTGCCACAATAGGCGGTAGGTTGCAATTGTTGCATGGCAGCCAGTTGCAGCTCGGTATTACCAGTCCCGGCCGGGAACACCGCACAACCCAGGGCACGTGCCGCAGCATCGGCCATCCACCCTCCTGGGGTCAGGTGATAACTGAAACCGACATGCACCAACTCACCGGCACGTACGCCTGCAGCAAACAATGCACGTGACATGCGCCAATGGTCACCCGCCTCACCCTGTGGCTCATAGATAGGACCGGGTGACTGGAACACGCGCACCATCGACGATACCGGTATAGCAGCCAGGCCACCAAATGGAGCTTGCTGCGCCTGCAGGCTGACCAGTGCTGCTTTACGGGTCAACGGCAACCTGGCCAGCGCATCGCGTGAATTGATCTGTTGCGGATCGAATGACTGCAGTACGTCACGGTAATAGGCGGTATTCTTGATTGCATGTTCAACATAATTGGGCAACTGATTGAGCAGTGCCGATTCACGTTGCCCAGGCGGCCGGGTTTCAAGCGTGTCAAAATGCTCACTCATGTGGAAGGAGTCTCCATCATGGCGGATTGACTGGCGATTGCTTGACGTGTCTTGGCGGGCAGCTTCGCCGCAATCAGTTGAAAAGATTCGCGTATCAAAGCAGCAATCTCGTCTGCCGGCAATTGACAGTCAACTGTCAATGTCACCCAGTGATGGCGGGCCAGATAAGGAGCAGGCGTGATGCCCGGCACCTCGGTCAGCTCCAGAAACCGGCGCGTGTCCACCTTGATGGACAGCTTGGGCGGTACACTGCCCTCCGTGCCGAAGATGGCATACATCTTGCCCACCACACAATGGCATTCGGCGGTGCCCCATTTGATATCGACTTCGCTCAATGGCAAGGCGGCACAGATTTGTCGGCATTGGTCAAAATCAATACTCATGTCAGCCATCGCTTTCTGCGTCGGTAGTGTTTGACATCCTTGAAGCTTTTGCGGCCTTCACCGGCCAAGCCCAGGTAGAATTCCTTCACATCTTCATTCGCTGCCAATGACTGGGCATCGCCATCCATCACCACTCTGCCGTTTTCCAGAATGTAGCCGAAGTGGGCATAACGCAACGCCACCATGGTGTTCTGTTCTGCCAACAGAAAAGATACACGCTCCCGCTGGTTGAGATCCTTCACGATACCGAAGATCTCCTCGACGATCTGCGGTGCCAGCCCCATGGAAGGCTCATCCAGCAGGATCATTCTGGGGCGGGCCATCAACGCCCTGCCAATAGCAGTCATCTGCTGCTCACCACCCGATGTATAGCCTGCCACGCTCTTGCGCCGTTCTTTCAATCGAGGGAAATAGGTGTAGACCTTCTCCAGATCCTGTGTAATTGCGGCCCTGCCAGACCTGTTGGTATAGGCACCCGTCAGCAGGTTTTCCTCAACCGTCAAATGCTGAAAACAGTGCCGCCCTTCCATCACCTGAATCACTCCCCGCGTCACCAACTGCGCCGGTGTCATCACATCCACCCGTTCGCCCTGAAACTCGATACTGCCTTTGGTGACTTCGCCTCGCTCGGCTTTGAGCAGATTACTGATCGCCTTCAGGGTAGTGGTCTTGCCAGCCCCATTCGCCCCCAGTAACGCGACAATCGAGCCCTCATGCACGTCGAATGAGACGCCTTTCAGCACCAGGATCACATGGTTGTAGATCACCTCGATGTTGTTCACCGACAGCAAATACGGGTTTTCGGCTATGCCCATGTGTCAGTCCCTTGTACTTGATTGACGGATACGGCCAAAGTCAGTTTTCTTTGCTGCAATCACGTGGCGTGACACCCTTCTCTTTGGCATAGGCTGCCGCTGATGCCTCGATCATCGGCCGTACCAAACCTTTGTCAGCGGCCACCCAGTCGGTGATCGGAATCCAGCGTGTGCCATCCCATTGCTGAAAACGCACCATGCCAGCCCCCTCATGATCCATACAGCTGGTCGCCAGTGGCGGTACCAATCCCACTGCGCCAAGCTCTTTCAGGCGCTTGTCGTCGATCTTGAGGTGCTCTAGCCCCCAACGGACTTGTTCACCAGTCAGCGGTTTCTTGCCGAATTTGCCCTGTGCCACACGAATGGCTTCCACATTCAAAATGCCATGCACTACCCCGCGGTTATAGTTGGCGTGGCCAACCCGGTTCGAGTCCTGCATATTGCCTTTACCCGCGCCATAGATAACTTTCTTGATGTCTTGTACCACCGGATAATTCGCACCCGAAGGTGCAAAGGCGGCAGCAATATAGCCCTTTGCCACGCCACCGGCTGGCACAACATCGTCTTCAGCCCCTGCCCACCATACCCCCACCATCTTGTCCCGCGGGAAGCCCACCTTGGCAGCGGCCTTGATTGCCGCAGCACTCATCACGCCCCACCCGCGCAGGATCACCCAGTCCGGCTTCAGTTGCCGAATTTGCAGCCATTGCGACTGTTGCTCATTACCAGGGGCCGGTACTTCGACATTGGACAGCTCGAAGCCATATTTCTTGGCCTGTGCTTCCAATACCGGGATGGTTTCCTTGCCATAAGCCGAGCCATGATAGAGGTTGACGATCTTCTTGCCCTTCAGTTTGTCCATTCCACCTTCACGCTGGCCAATGAACTTGATCTTGGTGGTACTCTGGCTCCAGTAATTGGTCAGCAATGGAAATACCCATGGGAACACCCTGCCGTCGGAAGCGTCAGTGCGGCCATAGCCAATCGACACGATCGGAATCTTGTCCTGGGCAGCTCGCTCCAACACAGCATAGGTAATGCCGGTCGACAGAAAGTTGAACATCGAGGCACCGGTTGGCCCTTTACCCTTCAACCGGTCATAACACTCTACACCGCGATCCACTTTGTATTCGGTTTCGCACTCCTCGTATGTCAGCTTGACGCCGCCCACCCCGCCTTCCTTGATATTGATGTAGTTGAGATAATCAATGAATCCACCATACACCCCAGTACCGCCTGCTGCATAAGGTCCAATACGATAACTGGGCATGGGAATGAACTGCTCACCTGCCGCCAGCAACGAGGTTGCGAGTAACCCCGCGCTACAGCCCACCACTGCTGCCAGATGCTTTGTTTTCATTGTCTTCTCCTCCGGTTTCGGTTTGCTTAATGCGGAAACGGCCACAAACGCAGCTTCTCCTTCGCAATCCGCCACAACTGTGCCAAGCCCAATGGTTCCACGATCAGAAAGAACATGATCAGTGCACCGAATACCATGTATTCCAGATTCGACAGTAACTGGCTGCTGACCGCCCCATGCAGCCATCCCGCCATTACATTCAGCAAAATCGGCAACAACACAATGAAGGCCGCCCCCAGAAAGCTACCCAACACCGTGCCCATCCCTCCGATAATGATCATGAACAGAATCTCGAAACTACGGCGCAGATCAAATGCCTGTGGTTCGACCGTCCCCAGAAAGATGAATGCCCACAGCGCGCCCGCCACCCCGCAATAGAACGAACTGACGGCAAAAGCCAGCAATTTGGTTCTAAGGATAGGAATTCCGATCACTTCGGCAGCCACATCCATGTCCCGTACCGCCATCCAGGCACGCCCCGTGCTACTGCGTATCATGTTCTTGGCCGCCACAGTCAATGCCACCACCACCGTCAACGTCAGCAGATAACGCATCTGCGGGGTATCGATGGCCATGCCGAATACTTGCATCTTCGGCGCTGAGATCACCCCCGACGAGCTGTAATTGGAAAACCAGCCAAACTTAGTCAATGCCCACTCGATGAAGAACTGGGCGGCCAGTGTCGCCACCGCCAGATAGAAGCCTTTGATCCGCAGGCTGGGCAGGCCAAATACAATCCCCACCCCAGCCGAGACCAGGCCTGCCAACACAAATGCAAGTAATAGCGGCATGCCCGGGACACGCAACATGAAGTTGTAGGCCGCGAAGGCCCCAACCGCCATGAAAGCCGCCGACCCCAGAGATAACAAGCCGGCATAACCGGTCAGGATGTTCAGTCCCAAGGCGGCCAGGCTTAAAATCAGAAACGGAACCAGTATCGAGCCAATGAAGTATTCGCTCCCCCACATTGGTACTGCGATGAATGCAAGCAACAGCAACACCAGCAAGGCATAACGTTCCTGCGCGATGGGGAAAATGGCCGAGTCGGCTGCGTAACTGGTTTTGAACTGGCCCGCCTCACGATAGATCATGGTTTACACTCCCTCATACCCGTTCGATATGGCGTTCGCCAAACAAACCCTCTGGTCGCACCAGCAGAAACGCAAGCGCCAGTACGTAAGGGAACCAGTTTTCGATGCCCCCACCGATATGCGGCCCGATATACACTTCAGCCAGCTTTTCACCCGCCCCGACAATCAAACCACCGACAATGGCTCCGGGTATCGATTCAAACCCGCCCAGAATCAATACTGGCAATGCCTTCAGTACCACCAGCGTCAACGCAAACTGCACCCCAAGCCGCGATCCCCACAATAGCCCAGCCACCAGCGCCACCAAGCCGGCTACTCCCCACACCACCGCCCACACGTGCTGCAGCGGAATGCCGATCGACAATGCCGCCTGATGATCATCAGCTACCGCCCGCAAGGCGCGCCCGATACGTGTACGGTTAAAGAACAACGCCAGTGTAGTTACCAGCACCCCTGCCGTACCAGATGCAAACAGATCGAACTTGGAAATCGACAAGTTATATTCATCCAGCAACCAGCCCACGGGTTCATCGGTAATACCCAGATCCAACCCATGTACCTCGGTACCCCACAGCGCCTGGCCAAAGCCTTCCAGAAAGAAACTCAGCCCAATAGTGGCCATGAACAGCGAGATAGGGGGCTGATTCACCAACTTGCGTAGCACTACCCGCTCAATCGCCAATCCCAGTAACACCATGACACCCAACGTGATCAACAACGCCAGCCAGAATGGCACCCCTTTGGCCAGAATACTGACAAAAGTCAGTGCCGCGAACAGTACCATGGCGCCCTGCGCAAAGTTGAACACACCGGATGCTTTGTAAATCAGCACGAAGCCAATCGCCACCAGCGAATACATCACGCCGGAAAGCAAACCACCAATCAGTACTTCAAAGAAAAACTGCATGGCACAGCCTCACTTTCCGAAGGGGTCAATCCAGCATTGGAGCGACCGGCTGCTGGCTGAATGTGGTGATGCCCTTGTCCCTGGCTACCGCAAAATCAGGCTGTCAGCCCGATAACGCTGCAATCAGTGTGTCGTACCGAGGTATGCGGCAATCACAGCCGGGTCACTACGCACCTGGTCTGGCGGTCCATCCCCGATCTTCTTGCCATAATCCAGCACCACGACGCGATGGGAGATATCCATGACCACGCCCATGTCATGCTCGATCAGTACAATGGTGGTGCCGAACTCATCATTCACATCCAGAATGAAACGGCACATATCCTGTTTTTCTTCGACATTCATGCCTGCCATTGGCTCATCCAGCAGCAACATATCCGGCTCGGCCGCCAATGCACGCCCCAGTTCAACCCGTTTCTGCAGTCCATAGGGCAAGCGGCCTACCGGTGTTTTGCGAATAGCCTGGATCTCCAGAAAATCGATGATCTCTTCCACCTTGTGGCGATGGCTGATTTCTTCCCGCTGCGCACGCCCCCAATACAGCGCTTGTGCCAGAAAGCTGCTGCGCAATTTCAAATTTCGGCCGGTCATGATGTTGTCCAGCACGCTCATACCCTTGAACAAGGCAATATTCTGGAAGGTACGAGCGATGCCCTGCTTTGCTGCCTCATGCGGTTTCATTTGCGCGCGGGTCTTGCCCTTGTAGGTAATGCTGCCTTGCTGGGGGTGATAGACACCATTGATCACATTCAGCATCGAGCTCTTGCCAGCACCATTCGGGCCGATGATCGACAGAATCTCGTGCTCCCGGACATCCAGGCTGATATTGGTCAGCGCATTCACCCCACCAAACGATAGTGAGATGTTGTCTACCTTCAGCATCACATCGCCGATTGCCTGCCCCATCAGGCAGCCTCCTTCCGCATATCAACGACTGGGAAGGTACGTACCTCCCATATCTTCAGATCAGCCCGAATGTGACCGGTACGACCATCCTCGAAGCGTACTTGGGCATCCACTTCGCAGTGAGCCAGGCCTTCATAGAGCGCATCAATCAGCACTTGGTACTTTTCAGCAATATAACGACGCCGCACTTTGCGCGTGCGAGTTAATTCACCGTCATCTGCGTCCAGCTCTTTGTGCAGAACCAGGAAACGCTTGATTTGCGAACCACCCAGTTTTGAATCGTGCGACAGATCTTTGTTGACCTTTTTCACACATTCGCGAATCAGCTCGTATACAGCCACCTGCCCAGCCAGATCGGTGTAGCCGGAGTAAGGCAGGCCATGTCGTTCCGCCCAGTTGCCGACTGCCTGCATATCGATATTGATAAAGGCAGTAGCTTCGTCTCGCTTGTCACCGAAGACCACTGCTTCCTTGATATAAGGAAAGAATTTGAGCTTGTTTTCAATGAATTTCGGTGCGAAGAGCGTGCCATCGTTCATCTTGCCTACGTCTTTGGCACGATCGATGATACGCAGGTGGCCCTCATCGTCGAAATATCCCGCGTCACCCGTATGGAAAAAACCATCCTGCGTGAACGCCTCCGCCGTGGCATCCGGTCGCTTGAAATATTCCTTCAACAATCCCGGGCTTTTGACCATGATCTCGCCGCTCTCATCCAACTTGATCTCGACGCCTTTCATCGGTTTCCCAACCGTACCCAGCTTCACACCACCATTGGGATGCATACACACTGAAACAAATGTTTCAGTCATGCCATAAAGCTGTTTCAGATTGATCCCCAGTGAGCGATAGAAATCAAACAGATCCGGGCCAATGGCTTCACCGCCGGTGTAGGCAACTTTGACACGGCTTAAACCCAGCACATTTTTCAAGGGCGCAAACACCAGTAGATTGCCCAGCCAATAGGTCAATCGCTGCCCAAACGAGACACGATGACCATCCAGCATCTGTGGGCCAATCAGCTTGGCTTGATCCATGAAAAAGCGAAATACCCGGCGCTTGATCCAACTTGCGTCCTCCATGCGGATGGAAACCTGCGTGAGAATACTTTCGTAAATTCGCGGTGGAGCAAAGAAATAGGTTGGCCCAACTTCGCGCATGTCACTCATCACCGTGTCGGATGACTCTGGGCAATGCACGGTAAAGCCCGTTACCAAAGCCTGCGCGTAGGAAAACAGGTGATCCCCGACCCAGGCCATCGGCAGATAGGCCACGGCTGCATCGTGTCGATCCAGCCCATCGAATTCCGCATCGACCTGCGCCATGGTGATGCAAGCCAGATGGGTGTGACAGACGCCCTTCGGCTGGCCAGTCGTCCCAGAGGTATAAAGCATGATGGCAATGTCGCTCGATTGCCCTTGGGCGACTTCCCGTGAGAACTGTTCAGGCTGCACTTGATAGCTCAGCTCCCCTTCAGCGCGCAGCCCGACATAATCAAGCAACATGGCATCGGTGTAGTGCCGCATTCCGCGAGGATTGTCATAGACGATGGCTTGTAGACCTGGACAGCGATCGCGGATTTCAAGCAGCTTGTCGACCTGCTCCTGATCCTCCACCACTGCAATATGAATGTCAGCATCTTGCAGTACATAGACCATTTCATCGGCCACGGCGTCCTGATACAGCGGTACCGGAATGCCGCCCAGGCACTGGGCTGCCAGCATCGACCAATAGAGGCGGGGGCGATTGTCGCCGATCACGCCAAGCCGATCACCACGCCGGAAGCCACGAGCAAGTAGGCCGCAGGCTAACAGACGCACTTCCTGCGCCACTTCAGCCCATGTCCAGGTTTGCCAGATGCCTAGGTCTTTTTCACGAATGGCAGGATGATTGCCATGTTGAACAGCCAGTTCAAGCATCAAGCGGGGAAACGTGTCAGCCCGACCTGCAGATGCAGGCCGGGCAAACCCTGCTGGTTGCTGCATATCCATGTCTCCATCCATCCTTCCGTTTGTTCTGCAAAGCAGCTCAATCGGCCTCCACGAAGAACGAGGACTGATCAAGGTCGTTGTAGCAGGCTGTCAGGTACGTCGCGAGTTTTTATTATGGTTTCGCATGACGTTCATTGCTACAACATGCTTCTTTCGACATGTTACGGCGTGGATATATTTGATTTTATTGTTGATTGCAGCATGCACCGTCTGACGCGGCGTTTCAGCAGTTATTACGTTAACGTAAACGTAATATGTGAATTAACTGTACTTGGATTAACGGGCCTCTGTCAACGTTTCAAGGCCTATCAAGCGGGATTTTTCGATCGTGCAATGCAGCAGAAATGCCACATGGAAAATCACGGGATGATCATGTCCCATCCAATCGAATGGAACATGACTCACAATCAGTCGTCACGACGACCCATTGCCTCTTCCACCGCTACGCGTGTCTGGTGCGGGGCAAACAGCTCGATGAATGCATAAGTGTAGCCACGCAAATATGCGTCACGACGTACGCCAATGCGGGTTGTACTTGGCTCGAACAAGTGGCTGGCATCAATGGACCGCAAACCAACGTCGCGCTCCGGTTCAAATGCCATGCTGGCAATCAAACCAACCCCCAAACCCAATGCCACATAAGTCTTGATGACATCAGTATCGATAGCGGTCAGCACGACATTCGGGGTAATGCCACGCGTTTCGAATGCCTTGTTGATCTTGGAGCGGCCGGCAAAGGCAAAGTCATAGGTGATGATGGGATAAGTAGCAATCTCTTCAAGCGCCACATTGTGCCCCAACGACAGCAACGGATGGCCTTCTGGCACCACGACGCTGCGGTTCCAGGTATAGCAGGGCAACATGGCAAGCTCAGGGTACAACTCAATACCTTCCGTTGCGATGGCAATATCCGCTTCACCCGCCACTACCATTTCGCAGATCTGTGTGGGACTGCCCTGCTTGATGGACAACTTCACTTTCGGGAATAGCTCGACAAAGCGGTGAATCACACTGGGAAGCGCGTAACGCGCCTGGGTATGTGTGGTAGCAATGGTCAAGCTGCCAACCGACTCATTGGCATATTCTTCACCCACCCGCTTCAGGTTACCCGCCTCACGAAGGATTCGCTCGGCAATTCGCAGAATTTCACGGCCAGGTGGCGATACGTCCACCACACGCTTACCGTTGCGAATGAACACCTGCACGCCCAGCTCATCCTCCAGCAACCGAATTTGTTTGCTGATACCTGGTTGTGAGGTGTGCAATTTCTCCGCCGCATCCGAGACATTCAGTCCCTGCTTGGCGACCTCAACAAGATAGCGAAGTTGTTGCAGCTTCATCTTACCAGCACCTATTTTTAATATCATCAAGTTATAAAATAGTAACACATTATTCTTTTGTGCATATAAACCCGGTTGCTAAGATGATCAACCTGCTGTCGAACTGGCGATAGCATGACTCCACAATAGAGTAGGCACCGCCATGGAATGGATTTACACGCTGTCAGGCCTTGTTGTCGGTTTCATTGTCGGAATGACGGGAGTTGGCGGCGGCTCGCTGATGACGCCGATCCTGCTCTATTTTGGCATCAACCCAGCCACCGCCGTCGGAACCGATTTGTTATATGCAGCCATCACCAAAGCAGGTGGGGTATATGTTCATCAAAAACACCGCAACATCGACTGGCACATCACGCTCTGGTTAGCGCTGGGTAGTGTTCCCGCCTCTTTGCTGACGGTGTGGGCGATGCATCATATTCATACCGATATCGAAAGCCTGAACGCACTGATCAAGCGTGCATTGGGTATCGCGTTGATTGCTACGGCCCTGGCCATCATCCTGAAATCGAGATTGTTGAAATTCGCACAGCGCCACGCCGGCGACTGGCTTGCCTTACCCGATAGCGAACGACGCGGCATTACCCTGGCAGTAGGGCTGTCGCTTGGTGTCGTAGTCACGTTGTCATCGATTGGTGCTGGTGCGTTGGGGACTGTCGCCCTGTTCCTGCTTTATCCATTAATCCCGACATCACGCCTGGTTGGTACGGAAATCGCCCATGCCGTACCGCTGACATTGGTTGCAGGCATCGGACATGCAGGTTTGGGTAATATAGATTGGCAGGTACTGGGGGCATTGCTAATCGGCTCGTTACCTGGCATCTATCTTGGCGGCAAACTCTCCGGTGGAGTATCCGATCATTATCTACGCCCGGCACTGGCCCTGATGCTCGCCGTCGTCGGCACCAAGCTGGTGATGTAGTTTTTGGGTTTGGACATTATCGTTTCAAACACTGTGTTTTCTGGAGTACACAATGAGTCTGCAAGTCAAAATCGATGCAGCCCTGGCTTTGCTGCAACGCATCAGCCACGACTATAGCCCCGCCGTCTTCGCCAATAGTTTGGGGGCTGAAGATATGGTGCTGACGGACCTGATTGCCAAATCTGGCACCACTATTGAGGTATTCAGCCTGGATACGGGGCGCTTACCAGCAGAAACTTACGCTTTGATTCAAGAAGCCGCTGAGATCTATCCCTCAGTTCCAATCAGAATCTACTTCCCCAAGACTGACTCAGTTGAGCAGTATGTCAACGAACACGGGATCAATGGTTTTTATCAAAGTGTTGAACTACGTAAGTCCTGTTGCCACATCCGTAAAATCGAACCATTACGACGTGCCTTGGCTGGGAAAAAAGCATGGATTACAGGCCTGCGCCGGCAGCAATCCACCACTCGTACCGACCTACCAGAACACGAATTTGACAAAGACAATGGTCTAGAAAAATTCAACCCACTGGTGGAGTGGACCGAAAAAGAGGTCTGGGAATATATTCGCGCCAATGCAGTGCCGTATAACGCACTACATGACCAGCATTATCCATCAATTGGCTGCGCTCCCTGTACCCGGGCCATTGCCATGGGTGAAGACATTCGAGCGGGGCGCTGGTGGTGGGAAGATCCCGCCAACAAGGAATGTGGTTTGCACGTCAAGAAAATCTGATTCCCAGACCCTGTTTGTCCAGGGTCTTCTCGTTGCGCTGTACCACCAAAACCCACCAATTGGCACTCAATTCAATCAAGAATATGCTGAAAAATACGCGTATTTTGTGCGCAACTTAGTAAAATACGTGATCGCTGAACATCACTACTTCGGGTTGGCGGCCCCTCCACCGAGGCCACATGGATGCAGTAAGATGGCCAGTACCCACTTCATCGACAAGATATCTGAAACCTATTTCGCCTAGATTCAACACCCAAGTAACGTTATTGAATCAATGCATTACCAACACGGAGCAACCATGTCCGACTTTCTTACCTCCCTAAAACGACTCCCGGGTAATATGCCGCCAGGCACCTACACAATGTGGATGCCATCGGAGGTTGAGCCATTCTTTACCCCATCCGTCACGCGTCACCTGATCAGCCAGGTCTATCAAGCTATCAATCAGATCGAAACCTATACTTTCTCTTTACTACTCAAAAAGTTAGGCTATATTGAGTCCGATATCTCACGTGTCAATCTACCGGTTGATTTGACAGAATTCCCCGTTACCCTTGAAGAGGCACAGCCTTTCCTGATGACCGCATCGCGTGAAAAAGGCATTCGATTACATTTTGACGACGCCACCGATCCAATCAATCGCAACCAGATTCTTGCCAGCTTTCTGGCACTGGTGGAATCCGTACAACAATTGATTTTGGAACGAAAACTACCACTGGATGCAGTCGATGGTGAAATGCCAATCAACTGGTGGTATGCCTGTGACCAAACGCTGACCGCGGTGGAAAACAACGGTGAGCCCATCAAGGCATTAGGCAAGGTCATTATCGAGTAACCCACTGCCTCCATTGTGCTGGCAATTTCATCATTCAAAGCCAATTGCCGCCGTCCATAACGGATCAATGCTACGGCTCAGCTCGGCCCATTCAACCAAAGAAAAAGCACCTTTATGTAAGGTGCTTTTTAAAATTACGCCATGCTGGTCAATCACCCAAAGTGATTACTCCCCCTCCCAGCCGGTGCGGGTAAATGCCGCATTCTCGAAGCGAGAGAATTGCCCCAGGAATGTCAGTGGCACACTGCCGGTTGGGCCATTACGATGCTTGCTGATGATGGCTTCAGCCTTACCCTTTAACTCTTCCTTATCCCGGAAATAATATTCCTCTCGGAACATGAAGATAATAATATCCGCATCTTGTTCAATTGCACCGGATTCGCGCAGGTCAGACATCATAGGCCGCTTATCCGGTCGACTTTCCACATTACGCGACAGTTGCGATAGTGCAATAACCGGCACTTTCAGTTCTTTGGCCAGGCTCTTCAGCGAACGGGAGATTTCACCCACTTCCGTCGCACGATTCTGATCACGCCCCCCGCTACTGTTTCCCGCCATCAGCTGAATATAGTCAATGACAATCAAGCCCAACTGCCCGTGCTGTCGGGCCAATCGTCGAGAACGAGCCCGCACTTCCAATGCGGACAGGCCGGCGGATTCATCAATGAAAATAGGAGCCTCGGACAACTTACCCACTGCGTAGGTCAACTTCTGCCAGTCTTCATCTTCAAGTCGTCCCGTCTTGATCTTATGTTGATCAAGCTTGCCGACGGAACCGATCATCCGCATGACCAGTTGAGCCCCACCCATTTCCATACTAAAGATGGCGACCGGCTGCCCAGTGTTGATGGCCACATTCTCCGCCACGTTAATGGAGAAAGCGGTTTTACCCATTGATGGACGACCCGCCACAATGATCATGTCCCCGCGCTGCAAGCCGGAGGTCATATTGTCCAGATCTGCAAAGCCCGATGGAATACCGGTAATGTCATTTGGATTGTCACGGTTATATAGGGTATCAATCCTTTCAACCACTTCCGACACCAATTGCGGCATGGTCAGGAAATCCTGTCGTCCTTTGGCACTGCTTTCGGCGATCTCGAAAACCTTGGCCTCAGCCTGATCCAGCAGCTCAGCCGCATCCCGACCATTCGGGTTGTAGGCCGAATCAGCAATTTCGGTGCCTACTTCCACCAATTTCCGCATGATCGAGCGCTCACGCACGATGTGGGCATAGCGGCCAATATTGGCAGCACTAGGGGTGTTTTGCGCCAAGCTGGCCAAATATGCCAAACCACCGACTTGCTGCAATTCATTGGACTTCTCCAATGATTCTGCGATGGTCACCACATCGGCAGGCTGCCCAAGCTCAAGCATCTTGAAGATATGCTTGAAGATCAACCGATGATCATGTCGATAGAAGTCAACCTCTGAAATCTGCCCAGCCACATTATCCCAAGCCTTATTATCAAGCAGCAGGCCACCCAATACCGATTGCTCGGCCTCCACAGAATTGGGCGGCAGCTTGATCATTTGCAATTCACGGTCTTCAGGAACCAAATCAAAGTCTGACATAGCGCATCACTACTCAAGGAAAAACAAAACCCCCAGAGACGGGGGCGACAGGACGAACCGTCATTTTAACGCAGAATCCGGGTGATGCCGGCAACTATTACAGTTCCCCGTCACGGCACCCATACCTGACAGCAAACAACAAAAAGCAAAAGGGCTGCATAGCAGCCCTTTTGCTTCATTGGCAGTACTTAAGCTTACACTTCAGGCACAACCACAACAGCTACTTCAATCACAACATCATGGTGCAATGCAACGTCAACCGCGTATTCACCAATCGTCTTGAACGGACCTTCAGGCAGGCGAACTTCAGCCTTGGCAACCTGAATACCAGACTTGGTGATGGCTTCAGCGATATCAGCATTGGTAACAGAACCAAACAGGCGGCCGTCAACACCAGCCTTCTGGCTGATTTCGACACGAGCACCAACCAGTTTCTCACCACGAGCCTGTGCTTCAACCAGCTTCTCGGCTTGTGCCTTTTCCAGCTCGACACGACGTGCTTCAAACTCTTTCAGGTTAGCGTCAGTTGCACGCTTAGCCAGACCAGTCGGGATCAGGAAGTTACGTGCGTAACCATCCTTAACCTTAACGACGTCACCCAGCTGACCCAGATTTGCTACTTTTTCCAGGAGAATGATTTGCATAGTGATAACTCCCCCAGATTAATGCAGATCAGTGTAAGGCATCAGAGCCAGGAAGCGCGCGCGCTTGATGGCATCCGACAGCTGACGCTGATAGCGAGCCTTGGTACCGGTGATACGGGCAGGAATGATCTTGCCAGTTTCAGTGACGAAATCCTTCAGCGTATCGATATCTTTGTAGTCGATTTCCTTGACGCCTTCAGCGGTAAAGCGACAGAACTTCCGACGCTTGAACAAATTGCGGGACATGATTACCTCGTTTGACTGTATTCGATTCGGGTTACATGCAATACAAGTTGAGTACTTTTCAGGTTTTTCATTGCCAGAAAGCCCGACAACTTTACCCTCACATTCTCCCGCAGACGACTTGCTTCTAAAGCAATATCACCCAATGCCAATGAAGGCATCATACATTTCACAGAACGAGTAACGCCTGCTTCTTGCTGTTGGGATATGTGAGACAGATTGAAACCGATTATCGGAATACCTGCCGGTGTATACCGAAGCGTATCGCATTCGGCGATGACACCTTCCAATTCAACGTGATTGCAACTCACTCAGGTTACGCCGCAGCGGCGTCGCCCTTGCCTTCCTGATTCATCAGGGACTTCGACTTCTCTTCTTTCATCATCGGAGAAGGCTCAGTCACCGGACCGGTTTTCTTCAGGGTCAGGTGGCGCAGAACAGCGTCGTTGAACTTGAATGCATGCTCCAGCTCATCCAGGATATCCTGGCCGCATTCGATGTTCATCAACACATAATGTGCCTTGTGAACTTTTTGAATCGGGTAGGCCAATTGACGACGGCCCCAGTCTTCGAGGCGATGAATCGTACCACCACCGTTCACGACCATGTTCTTGTAACGCTCGACCATCGCCGGCACCTGCTCGCTTTGATCAGGATGAACGATGAATACGATCTCGTAATGACGCATTAAACACTCCTTTTGGAAAAAGCCTCCCGTATGCGTTCCGGTAAGGCAAGGGGTTGGAAAACGGGAAAGTATAGCTGATTACTCGATGGATGGCTAGACATTAGCCCGGCCAACCTGCCGACCGGTCACGAGTTGGGTTTCACCATTACACGTTGACGACGACTTTCGGCAAGGCATAAACCGGATGCCACTGATACATTCAGGCTTTCAACCGTGCCAAACATCGGGATGCTCACCATGACATCGCAATGCTCACGGGTTAACCGGCGCAAACCACTTCCTTCCGCCCCCAACACCCAAGCCAGTGGCCCGGTCTGTTCGAAATGGAATAGGTCGGTTTCACCATCAGCAGCCGTTCCTGCAACCCAAATACCACGATCTTTCAGATCGCGAAGTGTTCGCGCAAGATTGGTCACTGTCACATACGGCATGACTTCGGCGGCACCACAGGCTACTTTGGAAACCGTCGCATTAACCCCGACCGATTTATCCTTGGGGGCCACTACCGCATGTGCACCCATGGCATCGGCCACACGCAGGCAGGCACCCAGGTTATGAGGATCCGTGACACCATCCAGCACCAGCAGCAACGGCGGCTCCGCCAAACTGTCCAGAACATCATCAAGTGTCACATGGCTTTTGCCTGCGTCAATCAGAGCAGCGACCCCTTGGTGCCGCCCAGCTCCAACCAAGCCATCCAAACGTTGCATGTCAACAGGAATAATACGAACCCCGGCGCGTGTTGCAGCGTGCTCGACATCTTTGGCACGAGGGTCATGCCGCTGTGTCAGCAAGTAGAGCTCCATCACACTATCGGGAAAGTGGCGCAGACGCGCATTGACGGCATGAAAGCCGAAGATAAGTTTTGAGTTCAAGCGGGTTCCAGCGATTTCGGCTTCAGATCAGGAGGATGGTCATTGTGACGCTGGTCTTGATAAATGCCAAGCGCGGTGAACAACAAATCGATTTCTTCTGATGGCTTGGGCTCACTAAACATGAAGCCCTGCACCAGATCACAACCATTTTCACGCAGGAATACCAACTGCTCCATCCGCTCCACCCCCTCGGCCACAACACTTAAACCAAGCCGCTTCGCCATCGCGATGATCACTTCAGTAATGGCAGTATCCTCTCCATCTCTCGGCACCCCAGCAATAAAGGAACCATCGATTTTCAGATTATGGATTGGGAAGTGCTTCAAATTGTTCAACGATGAGTATCCTGTACCAAAGTCATCGATTGATAATTGCACACCCATTGCCTTCAACTCAGACATGATCTCAATCGCCTCCTCGGCATCATGCATAATCATGCTCTCGGTAATCTCCAACTCCAGCCAATGCGGTTCCAACCCAGATTGCGCCAATGCATTGCGTACCGACTGCACCAGACTGAACGGCCTGAATTGACGTGGTGAAAGGTTGACCGCCATACGAATGGGAGGATACCCGGTATCCTGCCATTTCTTGGCTTGCCGACAGGCCGTTAGCAATACCCACTCACCAATCGGTACAATTAGCCCATTCTCTTCAGCCAACGGAATGAAACGGACAGGTGCAACCAAACCCAATTCGGGATGCCGCCAACGGATCAAGGCCTCCATGCCAATGATGCGATGTTGCAGCAGCTCAACCTGGGCTTGGTAGTGGAGCTCGAATTCGCCCCGTTCCAGCGCATAACGCAAGCTGTTCTCCATGACCAGATGCTCCAGCGCCAGTGCATTCATCTCCGATGCAAAGAATTGATAAGTGTTCTTGCCCAACTCCTTAGCCCGATACATGGCGATGTCGGCGTTCTTGAGCAAGGTTGCGGCATCATTACCATCCTCCGCTCCCATTGCAATACCGATACTGGCGGTGACAAACAACTCCTGCCCTTCCAGCACGAACGGCTGCCCCAACGCGTGAAGCAAGCGCTCTGCCACGCCGGCCACATGTTGTACATCAGTAATGCTTTCCATCACGATAGTGAACTCATCACCACCCAGACGGGCAATCAAATCCCACTCTTTAACGCAACGCTTGAGCCGTAATGCCACCTCTTGCAGCAGCAAATCCCCCGCCTGATGGCCCAAGGTATCATTGATGGTTTTGAATCGATCCAAATCGATGAACAGTACGGCCAATTGATGTGCATGCCCATATAGGCGAGCCAAAGACTGCTCCAAACGCTCATTCAAGCGTGCACGATTGGGCAAGCGAGTCAACACATCATGATTGGCAAGAAAATGCAGACGCTCTTCGGCCTCTTTACGACTGGTGATGTCGGAAAACACGCCAACATAATTCGAAATACGGCCCTGTTCATCACGGACAGCACTGACACTCATCCAGGCAGGATAAGTCTCGCCGCTACTTCGGCGATCAATCAACTCCCCTTGCCAGTGACCCGCGAGTTCCAAACTCATCAGGATGTCCCGATTGATGTCACCGGAATCATGCCCCTCCCGGAACATTCTCGATACCTTGCCAATTGTCTCATTTCCAGCAAAACCAGTAATTCGGCTGAATGCCGGGTTGGTAGCGATGATTTCGGCATTGGCATCAGTAATCAGGATGCCTTCCTGAGCATTGTCAAATACCTTGGCAGCCAATCGTAACTGCCGCTCCTGCTTCACGCGTTCGCTAATATCAATCAACATACCAATGATGGCTGGCCGCCCATTGAATTCAAAGCGACGCCCATGGGCCTCCACATCAATCAAATGCCCATCTCGATGCCGTACACGAAAGGTATAACGCACATGATCCACTTCACCCACCAGTCGACGGCGATGATTCAACTGCACGACAGACCAATCATCCGGCGCGATCAGATCAATCACCGTCATTCCAATGATGGCGTGCTGGTCAAAACCCACCATCTCAGCCAGTGTAGGATTGGCATAGTGCAGGATGTCGTCCTGTACGATATAAAAACCCACCAACGATAGCTCGACCAAGGCCCGAAACTTTCCTTCGGCCTGCTGCTTGGCTTGCTCAGCCCGCTTCAGTTCGGAGATATCACTGAAGATAGACACTACATTGGTGATCAGTCCTTCCGATTGCCGTAGAACGAAAACGCTTAACCAAACCGGAAATACCTCCCCCGACTTGTTACGAACTGCATATTCGCCATGCCAGTAACCTTGATCCTGTAACTGGAGACGCACTTGCTCGCACTGAACCTGCGATACAGCATGTGTGATGACCGAAAGTGGTTGGCCGCGAATCTCCTCATCACGATATCCCGTGATGTGCAGAAAAGCCTCATTTACAGACTGCACGCATTCATCTGCGCCAGCCACGCAGATGGCATCAGTGGAATGCTGGAAAACTCGACCATACAGTTCCAGTTGTCGCTCGGTCTCCAACCGCTGGCGCATATCCAGAAACAAGCCAAAGGTGGCTACTTTACCGTTGTAATCAAATCGACGGGTGTGTAGCTCAACATCAATAGAACTGCCATCTCGATGGCGCACTTTCACGCCGATACGCCGCCCCGGACCACGATGATGCGCATCTGCAGCAAGTTGCTTATGCAGCATGATCCGGTCCTCCGGCCAGATCAGCGACGCAAACGCACGACCGGAAAGCTCCTCGACACTAAAACCAACCATATTGGCCAGCTCGGGGTTGGCATAAACCAAGTTGTCATTCTGGATGATGGCAATACCAGCCAAGGGTGACTCAACCAGCGCTCTGAACCGTGCTTGCGCTGCAATCGACTCCGCTTCGGCCTTCTTCCGTTCGGTAATGTCAATGCCGTTGGCACATAGTCCCACCAACCTGCCAGTACGGTCGTAGAGAGGAAACTTGTTGACCAGGAAGGTATATTGGACGTCATCCAGCTCAAAACTCTCCTCAAACTGAATGTTCTTTCCAGACCCAAGTACTGATGCATCGTTTACCTGCTGACTGCGCGCTTCCTCATGACTGAACAGGTCAGCTGCAGTACAGCCCGCAACATCTCGCTCTGACAGACCGAACAGTTCGGCAAATTCTCGGTTGACCAACAAATAGCGACCTTCCAGGTCTTTGGTGTAGAACAACGTTTGCAAGTTGTTCAATACCGACTGCGCCTGCAAACGGTGCTCATGTAACATGTCCACGGTCAGTCGGCGCTCCTCGATCGTTGCGGCGAGAATCAAGCCAGCACAGGCCATCACAGACATGAAGGCAAACAGGAAGAAGGTCTTCTCAAATCCTGGCATGCCATCTGGATCACCCATCAGCATCGACCAAGCTGCAATGGTTGAGGCCAATAACGCCACCACACCCGCACCGACATGGCCAAAGCGAACAGCCCCCCAAACGATCAATGGAAAGATCACGAACTGCAGTGTCAGATGAGATGATGTGACCCACCCCATTCCGCCAAACACGATGCCACTGATAACGGTTGTCAATAATCCAAGCAAGAAGAGTTCTGGGCCGCGGCGACGCCAGAACTGGCGATCCCGATCCGCAATGGCAAGTATCAGCGGTGTCATCAGCAATACACCGGATACTTCAGCTAACCACCACATCAACCAGGTTTCATTCAGTGAATGGGTATTGAGTGTACTTGGGGAATACAACCCCAACGCACCAAAACTTGCCGAAATAGCTGCATTGAACACGGCCCCGATCAGAATCAGCAAACCCACATCACGTAGTGAAGATAGGATTTGTGATTTGGCCGTATAGACACTCAGTAATCGCGCGCTCAGTCCCGCACCCAGTGTAGAACCCAACGCAATAGCCACTGCACTGGGCCACGGCTGACCTTGATGCCAACCCAGTACTAGACAGACAAGTGGCACGACCCACAACAGGCGCATGCCACCCAACAACAAACCGGCCAGCGCAATACCTGAGGGTGGCCACAACAGCGAAATGGACTGGTCTCCGTAACCGAAGCAATGTCCCAGCATGCTTCCGAGCAACAAACCGATGGCAAATAGCACAGTCCACCCGGCGTTACCTGCCCAGGCCGAATACAATCGACTGCGAAACGCTGCTGCCAACATGCACCTCTTAGCGATAAAACGGATAGCCTGATCACTGCCCTTGACACGAAACGGTCAGGCAACCAACTTGCCAAAGCAATAAACCCTTCACGACACAGCAAGATTCGGTTGTTTTACTTTTTTCAGGACACCAAGACCGAACCGCTTAAATATTTCAGGAAATTTGAATGCAGAGAAATGAATATTATTATTTATCAGGCTATAACCTGATCTTAAACGCAATCCTTCGATAAATAAATAGCATTGCAATTTCTCACCGCATTTTTATACAACGAATTCATTCAGCTCAAGTAACGAAACAATTGGGGCCATACGTAATCAGCGGTCAAATCATTGAGGCATTTCATATGCCCTAACGGGCATTCCCGCTTGAAACAGGGGCTGCATGACACATTCAAAGAAATAGTTTGCGCTGAGTCACTCAACGGTGGCGTAAATATTGGGCTGGAAGAACCATATACTGCCAATACAGGTCGACCCAGTGCAGCCGCAACATGCATCAGGCCCGAATCATTCGTTACCACCGCACGGCTCAGGGACAACAAATCAATTGCTTGCGCCAACGAGGTTCCGCCACACAAATTAAACACATGGTCACCAATGCCGCTTGCTATTGCCTCGCCAATTTCCAATTCTTTTGAGGAACCAAAAATCCAGACTTGCGCACCTGCGGCTACTGCCAATTTACCCAAATCTGCAAAGTGAGCAACCGGCCAGCGTTTGGCAGGGCCATATTCTGCACCTGGACAAAAAGCAACGACTGGGCGGTGACAGGTCAGGTGCTTGTCCCCCATACTGGCTTGCACTTGCTGTGCATCAGCCGTCAATAGCGGGTTGGGTGTCACAACCGAGCCTGATTCATTTTCCGGGGCGGCAAGCCTGGCAAAACGATCTACCATCCGTGGAATCGCTGCCTCATCCAGACGACGCCAGTCATTCAACAAGCCATAGCGTTGCTCCCCAAGGTATCCGGTTCTTTTGGGAATACGAGCAAACCAAGGCACTAACGCAGACTTCAGGGAGTTGGGTAACACGATCGCCTGATCATATTGACGAGCTTGCAGTTGCTGCCCTAAACGAAACCGGTCCAGCAATCGTAGTTGGCCATGTGCAAAAGGGTTGTCCAGTGCCTGGGCAACCTCCGGCATCCTGGCGTGCAACGGCAATGTCCAGGCTGGCGCCAGCACATCCAGCTCCATATCCGGATAGCGTATCGCCAATAAGCGATACAAAGGCTGCGCCATCACGCAGTCACCTACCCACGACGGGGTGACAACAAGAATACGAGTCATACGAACAAGGGAAGGAAGTGAAACCGGCGCCCAAGGCGCCGGCATTGCAGATCAGTGATGGCCGCCCACCTTGGGGCCGCCTTTCAGCTTGTAATCCGTACCGCAGTAAGGACACTTGGCTTCACCCGTTTTTTCGATTGCCAGGAAAACACGTGGGTGCGCATTCCATTTCAACATGTCCGGCATCGGGCAGTGCAATGGCAGATCCTGATCGGTAACTTCGACAACGCGTTGATTCAGTTCTTTGGTTTCAGCCATGATGAGAACTCACTTAACAAACGTTAGCCAGTCGCGGTGCTGCTCCGCCTTACCGGTAACACAGTCAAAATACAGTTGTTGCAAACGAGTGGTAACCGAGCCCCGATTGCCTTCGCCGATCATCCGATTATCCAGCTCACGAATAGGCGTGACCTCTGCGGCAGTACCGGTAAAGAACGCCTCATCCGCAGTGTAAACTTCATCACGCGTAATCCGTTTCTCGACCACTTCAATACCCAACTCACCAGCCAACTGCACGATGGTGTCACGAGTAATGCCTTCCAGCGCTGATGTCAGATCAGGCGTATACAATTTGCCTTTACGGACAATGAAAATATTTTCGCCCGATCCTTCTGCCACGAAACCATCGACATCCAGCAACAATGCCTCGTCATAACCATCCTGTTCAGCCTCACGATTCGCCAGAATGGAATTCATATAGTTTCCATTGGCTTTGGCTTTGCACATGGTAATGTTGACATGGTGGCGCGTGAATGATGACGTCTTTACGCGAATACCCTTTTCCAAAGCCTCAGCACCCAAGTATGCCCCCCACGGCCAAGCCGCCACAATCACGTGGGTTGACAAGGTACGGGCGGAGATACCCATGGCTTCGGCACCGTAAAATGCCATAGGTCGAATATAACCAGATTCCAAACTGTTCTGCTTGATGGCATCCAGCTGGGCCTGATTAAGTTGCGCCTTGGTGAAGGGCAATTTCATACCCAGGATGTGCGCCGAACGGAACAGGCGATCAGTGTGATCCTGCAAACGGAAAATAGCCGGGCCTTCTGCCGTCTTGTATGCACGTACGCCCTCAAATACACCCATGCCATAGTGCAGCGTATGGGTCAGCACATGTGTGGTCGCATCGCACCACTGCACCATTTTGCCGTCGTACCAGATCAGGCCGTCACGATCAGCCATCGACATAATGCACTCCTCGTTGTATTGGTCTCGCAAACTGCTATTTTAACCGATTTCGAATACCCTCGCTGGACGTCAACAAAACACAAGCCCGGCTCTGCCGGGCTTGTGTTTTGGCCAATTAACCACACTATTTACTCTGTACGATGATAGACATCCTCGAAGCGAACGATATCATCCTCACCCAAATATGCTCCCGACTGCACCTCGATAATCTCAAGCGGCAGCTTACCTGGATTCTCCAGTCGGTGGGTTGAGCCCAAAGGAATATAGGTTGACTGATTCTCAGCCAATAAACGTGTGGAATTGTCACACGTCACCCTGGCAGTGCCGCTGACTACAACCCAGTGCTCTGCACGATGATGATGCATCTGCAACGAGAGCTTCTGCCCTGGACTGACGGTGATTCGCTTGACTTGATAGCGGTTACCCGCATCAATTCCCTCATAACTACCCCACGGCCGATATACTCGCCGATGGAAAGTAGATTCGGAACGCGATTCAGCATTCAGTGTCGCAACCACCTGCTTCACATCTTGCGCACGATCTTTATGGGCCACCAGTACTGCATCCGCGGTCTCAACCACTACCACATCATCAAGGCCAATCACCGCAACCATTCGACTGTCCGCGCGAACATAACTATTGCTCACGTCAGACAGGTAGACATCCCCTCGCGACGCATTTCCCTGCATGTCCCGTGATGCTACGTCCCACAACGCCGTCCATGAGCCCACATCACTCCACCCAATATTGGCAGGCACGACGGCAGCATGTTCAGTTCTTTCCATCACGGCATAATCAATCGACTCAGATGGACAAGCCCGAAAAGCGTCTGCTTTGATCCGGCAAAAATCAAGATCCGTCGATACGTCAGACAAGGCGTCTTGGCAAGCCGCTAAAATATCAGGACGGAAACGCGTCAACTCTTCAACAAAACGCACCGCCTTGAACAAGAACATACCACTATTCCAAGCATAATCCCCGCTTGCCAGGAATCCTTGAGCGGTGGTCAGATCAGGCTTCTCAACAAACTGAGAGACCGAAAATACACTGGCACTACCGGAGAGCGGCGCTCCCCGCCGAATATAGCCATAGCCAGTATGGGGTGAAGTCGGTGCAATCCCAAAAGTAACCAAGCTACCAGTCATAGCAGCTTCATACGCCTCAACAATCGCCGTATGAAATGCCATCACATCACGAATAACATGATCGGCAGGCAATACCAACAACATGGCATCGGGATCACGCTGCAGCATAGTCAGCGCTGCCAAGGCTACCGCTGGCGCGGTATTACGACCTATCGGCTCCAGCAGAATAGCCTCAGGCTGGCAATGAATTTCCCGCATCTGTTCAGCAACCATGAAGCGGTGCTCTTCATTGCAAATCAACAATGGTGACGCAAGTGAAGGTAAACCCGTCAGGCGTAACACGGTCTCCTGCAGCATAGTCCGATCTGATACCAAAGGCAGAAACTGCTTTGGCAGTGCTGCCCTGGACATTGGCCACAGTCGGGTACCACTTCCACCACAGAGAATGACCGGATGTAGCCTCATGTTGTTGACCCTTCGCTTACAGACGCCAAACAGTCAGCCCCGCTTCACGCAGCTTGGCCAAATCAAACTGGCTCTTCACATCTACAAACACGCCACCTGCCTTAAGCTTGGTCTGGAAATCAGACAGTGGGCGAGCCAGGAATTCCTTATGCGCCACCGCCATCACCACAGCATCAGCCTGTGGCAGTGCCTCCCATTCAGTCAAGGACAAGCCATATTCATGCTCTGCCTCAGCAGCCACGGGCACCGGGTCATGAACAATGACATCTATGCCATAGCTCTTGAGTTCCGTAACAATATCCACCACCTTGGAATTACGAAGATCTGGGCAGTTTTCCTTGAAAGTGAGCCCAAACACAATCACTTTGGCGCCCTTTACACCTGAGCCATTATGAATCATGTGCTTGACCGTCTGCTCAGCCACAAACTTGCCCATACCATCATTAATACGACGACCGGCCAGAATCACTTGTGGGTGGTAGCCCAGCTTGTCAGCCTTGTAGGTCAAGTAATAGGGGTCAACACCAATACAATGACCACCGACCAGGCCTGGGCGGAATGGCAGGAAGTTCCATTTGGTACCTGCCGCCTGTAGTACCTCTAGCGTATCGATACCAATACGGTCAAAAATCAGTGCCAGCTCGTTCATCAATGCAATGTTCAAGTCGCGCTGCGTATTTTCGATGACTTTCGCTGCTTCAGCGACCTTGATGGAAGATGCCTTGTAAACACCTGCGGTAATGACCGACGCGTAAACCGCTGCAACCTTTTCCAGGGTTTCCGGTGTGTCGCCTGACACCACTTTCACAATACGTGTCAGCGTGTGCTCCTTATCACCCGGATTGATCCGCTCCGGTGAGTAGCCAACTTGGAAATCCACACCCCATTTCATACCGGAATGCTTCTCAAGAACAGGTACACACTCTTCTTCGGTAGCACCAGGATAGACAGTGGATTCATACACCACAATTGCGCCACGCTTCATATTAGCGCCGACGCTTCGACTGGCGGAAACCAATGGTGAAAAATCGGGACGATGTGCATCATCGACAGGGGTTGGCACAGCCACAATGATGAAGTCAGCTTCGCCCAGTTTGCTGGCGTCTGTCGTGGGCTCAAGGCCCGTGGAAGCTTTCAGATCTTCGGTTGACACCTCACCAGTTGGATCAACAAAACGCTTGTAGGCTTCAATCTTATCTACAGACAAGTCAAAACCAATGGTCCGATGTTTTTTGCCGAATTCAACGGCCAATGGCAGGCCAACATAGCCCAAACCGACGACTGCGATCACGCTCATTATTGTTTCCTTACTTGTTTCCAAACTTGATATTTCAAACATTTATCCAGGGCCAAAATCAAACGGGCACCCGATACTATCCCCGCGTCAGCTCTTGGTACAAGATTTCGACAATACGTTCCGCAGCCTTACCATCCCAATATTTGGGCTGACGTCCCTGCTTACCTTGCCCAGCCAACACTTTACGGGCTTCCCGCACAATAGCATCAGGGGATGTGCCAACCAAAGTATTGGTGCCATCGCTAATGGTTACCGGCCGCTCGGTATTCTCACGCAGCGTCAAACATGGCACACCAAGCCCTGTCGTCTCTTCTTGTAGTCCGCCAGAGTCCGTCATCACTACAGCGGCATCTTTCCACAGATTGAGAAAATCCATATAGGACAATGGCGAGGTAGCAATGATGCGATCGCCCAACTCAATCCCGAATTTCTCAATGTTCCCACGCGTACGCGGGTGCACTGGGAAAATTAACGGTAATTCCGTCGCAACCTCACGTAATGCACCAACCAATTTGGTCAGTACTTCTTTATCATCAACGTTCGATGGGCGATGCAGTGTGACAACGCCATACTTGCCGAATTGCCTTTTCAGCTCGACTGATTGCCCAGTCAAATTTTGCGATAGCAATTGGTCACGCTGATAAAATAGATTATCAATCATGACATGGCCAACGAAGAAGACTTTTTCACGTGGCTGGCCCTCTCGCAGAAGGTTGACTTCACCACTCTCTTCAGTCACGAAGAAATAATCCGAAATGGCATCAGTTGCAAGACGGTTAATTTCCTCGGGCATGGCACGATCACCACTACGCAAGCCCGCTTCAACGTGTGCTACCGCGACACCTAGCTTTTTGGCAACCAACGAGCAGGCAATCGTGGAATTGACATCACCAACAACCAAGCAAAGGTCAGGCTTATCCTGTTCGTTGCACAGCGTTTCATAAGCAACCATGATCTTTGCTGTTTGCTGAGCATGGCTACCGCCGCCGGCTTCGAGGTAAAAATCCGGCTTGGGAATGCCAAGTTCCTCGAAAAAGACATCACTCATCTCGCGATCATAATGCTGGCCGGTATGCACAATCCGGTATTCGAATTGATCACTTTGTTTATCCAGTGCACGTACAATGGGCGCCAGCTTCATGAAGTTGGGGCGTGCCCCACCTATCAGATGGATTTTTTTCCGATTCACTTGATTTTTCCGTCACTAAATTGATTTGACAATCTGCTGTTTCAGCAGGACTCGAGCAGTGCAGCCAAGCCATCAGGCAGTGATACAGCCGCTCGAACACTTAACTCATCATTCATTCGCGAAACATAGGTAGCAGATTCACGAATATCGCCATCCCGGGCCGGTAAATGCGCAACCTGCAGTTGTTTGCCCGCCACCGCTGCAAGTGCATCCACCATTTGCAGTAACGTGACACAATGGCCAGTACCAATATTGCACACCCCTTGCAATGGAGACTGAAGTGCAGCGACATTCGCACGCGCCACGTCTTTCACAAAGACAAAATCACGTGTCTGAAGACCATCACCAAAGACAGACAAGGGCTGATTCTGCTTCAGTCGATCAATGAATTTGCTAATTACACCGGCATAAGGCGATCTGGGGTCCTGACGTGGGCCGTACACATTGAAATAACGCATTCCCAGGCTGGAAAAGCCATGTAACTCACGATACAACGCGGCATACTGATCATTGATCAACTTTTCGAGCCCATAGGGCGACATTGGACACGTAGGTGCTTGCTCATCCAATGGCAGATAAGCAGGTGAACCGTACACAGCAGCACTGGATGCATATACCAAGCGCTGCACACCATGGCGTCGTGCTGATTCAATGATATTGATAAAGCCAGTGATATTGCTCTGCGCCGAAAAAGCGGGTGCTTCAATCGACGCCTGTACTGAAACCTGTGCAGCCAGATTCAATACCGCCGTCGCACCGGACATAGCCCGGTCAACAACATCCACGTCGGAAATATCACCCTGGATAAATGTCAAAGCTGCATGTTGGGGTAAGTTGCTAAGTTTGCCGCTGGATAGATTATCAAGTACACGCACTTGAAAACCAGCAGCCAACAATGCATCAACAGAATGGGAACCGATAAAGCCGGCCCCCCCGGTGACGAGGATCATTCAGTACTCCGAAATTTTGTTTCAAAGCCAGCCGAGCTATTGGCTGACACCAAGCGCGGGCGTCATCGACATTGAGACAAATGACAGCTGCTAAATTCTGCCGCAAGGCTCACATAACCGAAGCATACACCGACATTGTGACGCCCCTTGGGGAAACGCCCACAATGATAACATCGGCATGCAAAAAAAATCCATTCCAATTCATTTTGAATATTCATGCTTGATTCAGCATGTCCAGTCATGCTCAAACATCATGAATTGGCATGTGGCTGATGATATGCAAACTGGCGTTGGTAGTTGCATTACATGAATACAGACTCAAACGGACTGATTTGAATGTCAAAAATGAATTGGCGTATGATGCACCGCAAAAAACGACCCGAACTATGACATATCAATATCATCATGTCGAGCTGCGGCTTGCCCTGAAGCCCGCGCGGAGAACTCATCATTCATTTTTTGCTCACGCTTCAGTTCGCGATGTTGCTCCTGATGATGATGCCGGGTTTCAAGTTTCCGATATGCGCCAACCTGGTTTTCCAAAGTCTGCCAGCGATCCCTGGCTTGTTCAAAACAGGTTTTGGCAAAATTAATCGCTTCTTGCTGTTGACGGATTGCCACATCAATCTTGGCAATAAATGCCTGATAATCGCGCCACTGATTGACACTGATACCGGACTGCTCCGTATGGCAGAGCCGCAATCGATACTCCTGACGAAAACCTTCGAGCTGCTGCAGTTTTTGTTCCGCATTCAGCCAATCGGCACGACAAGTCATCATCACTCTGGATGCATCTTCACTTTGACGTACAGCCTGATCCAGCAAAAGCTGGAATTGAAAAGGTCTGGCCATGAGCACAACTTAAGTAACTTAGGAAAAGACAACAACGGCTCAAAGCCATGTTCGCTTTGAGTCTAGACCATTTCCAACGCCAGCTCAGCCAACATCTGTCGGCTGGTATCATAACCTTCGCGCTCATGCAGCAGCTGTACCAGAAAAGCCTCCATTCGGGGCTGCAACGCAATTGCCTTGTCGAGTACAGGATCCGCTCCACGCACATAAGCACCAACACTGATCAAATCGCGATTCCGCTGATAACGCGAATAAAGATATTTGAAGCGGCGCACGATATCGACTTCCGACGGGGCGAGAATATCGGTCATCACCCGACTGATGGATGCCTCAACATCAATTGCCGGATAGTGACCCTGCTCGGCAAGGCTACGGGAAAGGACAAAATGGCCATCCAGAATGGCACGGGCACTATCTGCGATAGGATCCTGCTGGTCATCCCCTTCCGTCAGCACTGTATAGAAAGCGGTGATGGAACCGCCTCCCTCACGACCATTCCCGGCGCGCTCAACCAACTGGGGCAACTTGGCAAATACCGATGGCGGATAGCCTTTTGTTGCAGGAGGCTCCCCCACTGCCAAGGCGATCTCACGCTGAGCCATGGCATAACGTGTCAGCGAATCCATGATCAGCAGTACGTTATACCCTTTGTTGCGGAAATACTCAGCAATCGATGTCGCGTAGGATGCGCCATGCAGTCGCAACAAAGGCGGCGAATCGGCTGGCGCAGCCACCACCACTGAACGTCGCAAACCGGATTCACCCAGAATATTCTCGATGAAATCCTTGACTTCCCGCCCGCGCTCACCAATCAGGCCAACTACCACAATATCAGCCGTGGTATATCGTGCCATCATGCCAAGCAACACACTTTTACCCACGCCCGAGCCCGCAAATAGGCCAAGCCGTTGTCCGCGCCCCACTGTCAACAATGCATTGATAGCGCGTACGCCAACATCCAACGGCTCTCTTACTGGGGCTCGGTCCATTGGATTGAACGGGCGGGATGTCAACGGCACATACTCATGGACGTCGAGTGCGCCCAGCTTATCCAACGGTCGCCCTACCCCATCCACCACCCGGCCAAGCATACCTTCGCCAACGGCAACCTGCCGACCTTTATCCTCAATACGTCGAGCAGGATGGAATGATTCGCCATAAACCGGAATGCGGTATCCAATTGCATCGACTGGCACTACTGGCGCACCGGGCTCTAGCCCATAGGTATCGGAAACCGGCATCAGGAACAGTTTATCACCCGCGAAACCGACCACTTCGGCCTCGACCGAGTAACCATTGGGCATCAGAATGTAACAGCTACTACCCACAGGCAAGCGCAAACCAGCCGCCTCCAATACCAAGCCCGCGGCACGTGTCAATCTACCCGCAACCTGCCAAGGCCGGGCATCGGCTAGTACATCACGACACTGTGCTGTGAATTGCACCCATTTGTTCAAGACATCAGACATATTAGCCAATACTCACGACATCACCTTGCTTCCAACAGGCAATCGATACCGGGTAAGTCATCGTCAATCCAGCCAATCAGTCTGCTGCCCAAGGGTCGCAATCACTCGTTGCCAGCGAGTTGCAATCTCCGCATCAATCTCGCTGTTCCCAGCCAGAATTCGACAACCGCCGACCTTGATACTTTCGTCCGGGATCAAGTTCCAACCACTTTGCAACTCGTTACCCAACACTACCTCCACTGCCGCCAAATCAGCGGGGTTCAGTACAATACGTGGTGTTTGCGTAATGGCAGGCAGGCTCGCCACCGCCTCGCGGATCACTGCCGCCAGCATCTCAGGCTTGACCGCGATACTTTGCCGCAGTACTTGCCGTGCTACTTCCAGCACCAGGGTCAGCACATCCTGAGCAATATCATTCTCGAATGCCTCGCGCACTGCATTAATTTGATGAATAACTTGCTTGAGCTGTGCTATCTCGGCCGCCCCCGTCAGCCGCCCTTCGCTCAGACCTTGCTCAAAGCCCTGTTCGAACCCTGCCTTCTGCCCCTCTCCGAAAGCCTCCTGATAAGCCTCCTGATAAGCCTGCTGATGGATCGACTCGATCTCCTCCGCGGTTGGATAAGGCAGATTTTCCTGCACGGGCGCATCCACCACATCCTGAACAACCTCCTCAACAGGCACCATCACAAGCTCGTCTGACACTGTGGCGGGCTCAGCTCCAACCTGCTCAAGGCGCTCCTCGTCGAATGCAGCCAACTCCCATCGCTGGTACGCAGTCAGTTGTTCTTTGGGGATGATGTTATTCGACAAGGCCTTCATCTCCTCCGGTTGCAATCACAATCTGGCCTTCATCTGCCAGTCGACGCACGATCTTCAGAATTTCGCGTTGCTCTGCTTCCACCTCAGACAAACGTACCGGGCCTTTTGCCTCCAGGTCATCACGCAGCATCTCCGCAGCACGTTGAGACATATTGCGGAAAATCTTGTCCTTGAGCTCCTGATTCGTACCTTTCAAGGCAATGATCAACGACTCGGACTGCACCTCACGTAACAGTACCTGAATCGAACGGTCGTCCAACGCCAGTAGGTTGTCAAAGACAAACATCTTGTCCTGGATGCGCTGGGCCAGCTCCGGATCGTATTCACGAATCGAGGCCAAGGCTGAAGTCTCCACCTGCCCACCCATCAAATTCAGGATCTCCGCCGTGATCTGTACCCCGCCCATGGCACTCTTCTTGATCTTGTCAGTGCCAGACAGCAATTGCGTCAATACTTCGTTCAATTCGCGCAATGCCTGTGGTTGCACCCCTTCCAGCGTGGCAATACGCAACAGGACATCGTTACGTAAGCGTTCGACAAAATAGGACAATACCTCCGAAGCCTGATCCTGCTCCAGATGCACCAGCACAGTAGCAATGATCTGTGGGTGCTCGTTCTTGATCAATTCAGCCACTGCGGCCGAGTCCATCCATTTCAAGCCTTCAATACCCGTATTGGCTTCATTGCCCTGTAAAATTCGATCCAGCAAGTTATTGGCACGGTCGGTACCCAGTGCCTTGGTTAGCACACTGCGCAAGTATTCGTCGGCAGCCCCCAGGCTCGCCCGATTCTCCACCTCGACACGAAACTCGGCCAATACCTCTTCGATCTCTTGGCGATTGACGTTTTCCAACGCAGCCATGGTTGAGCCCAGCTTTTGCACCTCTTTGGGCCCAAGGAACTTGAATACCTCAACAGCAGATTCTTCACCCAGGCACAACAGCAGGATGGCGCTTTTGCGCATGCCGATATCACTCATCTTCGGACATCACCCATGTACGAACCACACTAGCCACCAGTCGTGGGTCATTCTTAGCCAGATCCTTGGCCATTTGAAGATTGTCTGCATAGGTCGCCATTCTACTTGCCACTTCCGCCTCCTCCTCCGCTGCGGCGGCCTCAGCCTCAAGCGCAGCTGCTTCTTCTGGTGAACCAGGCTCATAATGCGGTACATGCGGCGCCGTTTCTGGCACGCGTGTCATGTACTTGATGGCAGGTCGAATCACACCGAAGATCAGGTACAACACCACCAAGGAAATCAGGGCGTTCTTGAAGATCTGTTGCCAGTTGGCCTGCGCTTCTTGCGTTAGACGTTCAACCAAGGTTGGCGGTTCAACATTGGCATCAGCAAAAGGGGCATTGACAACATTGATCGAGTCACCACGCTGTTGGCTGTAACCCATCGCCTCCCGAACCAGGTTGTTGATCTGAGTCATTTCATTTGCAGGTCGGGCCTTGAAGGTCAGCTTGCCATCGGCAGCTTTCTCGCCTTTGTAATTGACCACAACAGCAGCAGACAGACGTTTGACATTGCCCAACGATTGCTTGACATGCTGTACGGTCTTATCGACCTCATAATTGATGGTCGATTCGCGATGGCTGGTGCCTTGCCCCGATGCGGCAGTACCAGTGGTGCCCTGACCGGGTTGGGCTGTAATCGGCGCAGTCGCATTGCCTGGTGGTTGATTCGAAAACGCTCCAGGCACCCCTGCAGCATTCTGCGGGCTGCCATTGACCGTCTCAACAGTCTGCTGACTTCGAATCGCCGACTTTTCGGGGGGCGAATTCGGTCGGAATGTTTCAGAGGTCTGTTCAGTCTCAGCAAAGTCCAGGTCCGCGGTCACCTCGGCCTTGGCATTGCCCTTACCAACAATCGGCTCCAGAATCGCCTCAATACGCTTGACGTAATCCCGTTCAATCTGCCGTACATAGCTGAGCTGCCGTGGGTCCAAACCACTGGAGTTGATCCCGTCCAGATTCTTGCTCAGCAAGTCTCCATTCTGATCCACCACAGTCACATTCTTGACCGGCATATCCGGTACGCTGCTGGAAATCAGATGCACCACCGCTGCGACCTGCGCCCCATCCAGCACCCGGCCCGGATGCAATGTCACCAATACAGAGGCCGAGGGCTTTTGCTGCTCGCGCAAAAAGACCGTTTGCCTGGGAATGGCCAAGTGTACACGGGCCGCCTGTACGGAAGACAAGGTTTCTATGGAGCGCGCCAGTTCACCTTCGATCGAACGCTGGTAATTGACTTGCTCGGCAAACTGACTGACACCCAGTTTCTGGTTGTCCATCAACTCGAAGCCCACCGTACCGCCCTTAGGCAAACCCTGTGCGGCCAGTTTCAAGCGGGTGTCGTAAACCAATTCTGCGGGCACACTGACTGTCCCACCCGCTTCCAGCTTATAGGGGATATTGAGCTGTTGCAGGCTCTGGGTAATCGCACCGCCATCCTTATCAGAGACGTTGCTGAACAGCACTTTGTAAGGCGCAGCCTGGGTCCACAATAGCGCGGCCACAATCAGGGCGATGGCGGTTGCCAAACCGACAATGACCGCGATCTTCTGATTGTTGGGTAGGCTGTTAAAGCGCTGCCGGATATTTTCTAGGAATTGCCGCAGGGCTTCTGGCATCGGTTAACCTGCTGGTACAGGGTCTTTATACTTGGATGTTCATTATTTCCTGGTAGGCGGACACCAGTTTATTGCGAACCTGAACCATGGTTTCGAACGAGAGGCTGGCCTTCTGCATCGCGATCATCACATCCTGCAGGTTGGTATCTGGATTACCCAACTCAAACTGTTGCTGCAGTTCGCGTGATTGCTGCTGGGCCTGACTGACCTGATCCAGACTGGATTTCAACAAGGCCGCGAAATCGACCGGTTGCGCCGGGTCGTTGGCTGACGAAGCAATGCCTCCCGCCGCTTTCGCGGACATTGCACGTAACTCACCGAGCATGTTGTCGATTCCGTTGATACTCATCTTCCTCGCCTCTTTCGGCGATTATAGCCAAATTGGCTGCAAAAGTAAGTCAGCAGCCAATTTTCCTGTTTTTCAAGCTCATACATCTTCGCCCTCTTCCCGAAACTGCTGCAATTTGTAACGCAAGGTACGCTCGCTGATACCCAACTTTTCTGCGGCTACCTTACGCACACCATTGGATGCCGCCAGAGTTTCCAGAATCAATCGTTTCTGATGGGCTCGCATATCCGCACCTTCCACTTCACCTCCGTCAGGTGAGATCGAGCTGAGTTCCGCATCGACAACGACCTTGCCAACGCGTTCGGGAAGCAGCAGGTGTTCCAGACTGATTGTACCGGTTGGCGATAGGATCAGCGCACGTTGCACCACGTTTTCCAGCTCTCGTACGTTACCCGGCCAATCATGCTGCTGCAAGGCCTGTTCAGCTGTTTTATCGAAACATACCGACATCCGGTGATCACGAGCTGCGTAACGTTCCAACAGGTGTTTGGCCAGCGGTACAATATCGCGTGGACGTTGGCGCAAAGGCGGTATCACCAGTGGAAAGACGTTCAGCCGGTAGAAGAGATCTTCACGAAACCGATGGTTGGCAACTTCAACTAGCATATCCCGATTACTGGTCGCCAGCACCCGAATATCCAGCTTGATCTGGCGAGTGCCACCTACACGCTCCAGCTGGCGCTCCTGCAGAACACGTAATAATTTGGCCTGCAAAGCCAGCGGCATCTCGGAAATCTCATCCAGCAACAATGTACCACCCTCAGCCTGCTCAAACTTGCCGGCGTGGGCCTGGGCCGCACCTGTGAAGGCGCCCTTTTCATGACCAAACAGCGTGGATTCCAGCAACTGCTCGGGAATAGCTGCGCAATTGATTGCAACAAACGGCCCTTTGGCGCGGAGGGAATGTGCATGCAGATAACGCGCATACATCTCTTTACCCACGCCACTCTCACCGGACAGCATTACCGTTGCATCCGATGTCGCCACTCGCCTGGCCAAAGCCAGCAGTACGATGGACTTTGCGTCCTCCGCAATCAATCCGACTTCATCATCGCTACGAGAAGGCAGCATGAAGCGAGCCAGCTCAGACAACAATGCAGTCGGTTCAAATGGTTTGAGCAGATAGTGCGCGGCGCCATCACGCATTGCTTGCACAGCCCGCTGGATATCACCATACGCCGTCATCAACAAAAATGGGACCTGCGGGTGTTGCCGCTTCACCGCCAGCAATAATTCGTAACCATCCATCGGGCGCATCTGTACATCAGATACGATCAATCCGATTGGCTCCCGGCCTAATATGGATAAAGCATCGCTACCATCTACCGCCGCACGGACCGTATAGCCAGATAACGTCAGCGTATCAAGCAATGCTTCGCGCAGTGCGTCATCATCCTCCACGACCAGTACAGGCAAGGGTTTCATTGGTGTCATCGTATCGTCGCACCTCAAGGGCTGCGGAATCTAAGCCAGCAGCGCCTGGTTGGCAACTGGGGAAATCAACCAGCAGGGCTGACTTGTGCTTTACTTTTACCCGCCAGATACGCGAGTACACGACCAGCCATTTCCTTCAATGGCACGACTTCATGCACACCACCAAGCGCAATGGCTTCCTTAGGCATACCGAACACCACGCAGGATGCTTCATCCTGCGCAAAGTTGTGCGCGCCAGCTTGACGCATTTCCAGCATACAGGCAGCACCATCTTTGCCCATCCCGGTCAGGATGACGCCGACACAATTCTTCCCACCCAAGTTGGCTGCAGAGCGAAATAATACATCTACGGACGGGCGATGGCGATTGACGGGTGGGCCTTGATTCAGGTCACAAACATAGTGGGCTCCATGCCAACCCAACAACAAGTGGGAATGGCCAGGCGCAATGTATGCGAAACCTGGGCGCACGACCTGCAGATGCTCTGCTTCGCGCACCGAAATCCGGCATAGGCCATCCAATCGCTCAGCAAATGACTTGGTAAACATCTGCGGCATATGCTGCGCAATCAGAATCGGTGGTGAATCAGGTGGCATCGGCAACAGAAACTCTTTGATTGCTTCTGTCCCACCAGTCGATGCCCCCACGATAATCAACGGCTCGATACGTGGTGGCGTTATAGTGCGCCGAGGCAGCACCACATCTGCACTGTGTGACGGGAGAACTTCGATGACAATCCCCTCAATATCTACGTGGCAGACCTCACCCAGCCAATTTCACGCAGCAACTAGGTTTTGTAGACACGGCTTCATGCCGCCCCAACCATACGTGGCACGAAATAGAGTACCACTTCATTACCGGTTCCCGAGTATTGCATATATGACACCAACGATTTCACCAGTCGAATTCCGCGGCCATGGGTCAGGCGACTGGTTCCCTGGCTTTTCTCCAGTGAGGAAAAGTCAAAACCGGCGCCCGAATCCCGAATATGGATACGCAACGCCCGCTTACCCTGAATATCCACCTGCGACAATTCAAGCTCGATCTCGCCACGACTCAACATTTCCAAACGCTCCGAACGAATACGCAAATATTCGTCCATACCCGCTTCTGCCGTTTTCAATGCAGAGGGAACCTCCAACAAGCCATGATCAAGTGCGTTGTTGAACAGTTCTGACAGGATCAGGAAAATATCGGACAGTGCAGGCTTCAAATAATCGATCTGCTTCACAAACTCCATCAACAATGGGACGACACTGCAGCGCCTCAGTTCGTTGGGCCCCAGAGTCAGTGCAATCCGCCAATGCAGGTCAGTCGCCACACTGGAGTCGATGTCATTACGAATCGAGTAGGAGGCCGCCGGTTGCAACTCACCCGCAGCACAATGCACCATGGCCAGCGAAACATCATCATGAAAAGCTGTGCCTTGCATGAAGGTACCCAGATCAGACTGCAACTTGATAAATGCATCTTTACCGGGCGAAGTACGGAAGGCTTCAAAAATCGGCTCGATGCCAAACAGCCTGCCATCTTCACGGCGCGCCTCAATCAGACCATCAGAGCAAAAAAACAGCCACCCCTCATCGTCATAACTAATATGCGCCGTTGTTGCATTGAATTCATTGGTGGGCAGGATACCCAGCGGCAGGTGATGGGATTTCCACCGTGCCCGTTCGTTACCACGAGAATCAAAGAACAGAATATCCGGCATACCACCATTCCAGACTTCGACCTGACGATTGACTGGATCAACCGAAGCAATCGACACCGCGACAAAGCGGCCAACTGGTAATACCTGACGGATCTTGCTATTGATTTCAGAGAGAATTTCAGGAACCGAAAACCCTTTTTCCGTCATTGTATAAAAGGGTTGGGTAAGCGGCAGTACATTAAGCGCAGCTGTCAAACCATGACCGATGCCATCGGCCAGCATCACATAAAACCGATGCCCCGGCGTTCGGGCCGCGGCGATCAAATCACCGGACAGGCTTTCTGCTGGCGTAATCGAATAGGTCAGCGCCGGATCAGCCAAGCGATCGGCATTGACCATTTGTTCCATCAGATGCCGGGCAACGCGTTTTTCTTCTTCGGCGCGCTCGTAGTAATCCGCCAGTTTGGCTGACTGCTCACGTACCTTTTGATGTAACTCGATAGAACGCTCGATGGCCTTGATCTTGGCTTCGAGAATACGGAAATTGATTGGCTTGAGCAGGTAATCGTCTGCACCCTGCTCAATTGCATCTGCCAGCCGATTTTCCTCGCCAATCGCAGTCACGAACACAATCGGAACCCACCGATCCCTGGCCAACGATTTGATGCGAGTGGCTGCCTCAGGCCCGTCCATGATGGGCATCATCATATCCATCAGAACCATATCGGGCACTTCGGATACGAACAAATCGATAGCCTGTTGCCCGTCTCGTGCCAGTACGGTCTGATGCCCTAATGCAGTGACGAACTTTTGCATCAGCAAAAGCATGATTTCTGCGTCATCTACAATCAGGATTTTCATAATAGACGCGATTGGCTCTGATCAGCGGATGGTGAATATCTTGCCGAAGCAGGCAATCTCAAGCACTTGGCGTACCGTATCCTTGCAATTTACCAAGGCCAGACTCTTATTTGCAGCATTGACCTTTTCTTTCACCAGCAGCAGCATACCCAATGCTGAAGAATCCAGATAAGTCACACGCTGAAAATCAATCTGCACCTCGTTCACTTCCGGATTGGCAATGACGGTTTCGCAACACTGCCGAAAATCGCGATGCGAATTGAAATCGAACTGGCCAGCCAGTATCACCTTCGCTACCTTGCCTTCGTATTCCACTTTAGGGCTCATTCATTCCACCTTAAGTATCAACCAGAGGCGCAACCTGTTGGGAGCCTCGAACACACAGCCTGTGCAGCGAGCGCTGATGACATTCCAGGCTCTTCACTCATTCCACGCGAAGCGGTCCAACAATCAATCGCACAAGACGACATGCCGAATTCAGCTGCAACGAGTGTAAACAGTATGGTTTCCGAGTTGTCCTGATCCAATCAGCCCGACGGATCAATTTGGTCGCGCTTGATTTCTATTAACAATAGCCACCGAGTCAACGAGTGGCAACTCAATTGCAAATCTCGTGCCCAAGCCAAGACGTGATTCTACCGTGATGTGGCCCCCATGCGCTTCCACTACCTGTTTGACAATTGCCAGCCCAAGCCCAGTACCATCTGTCCGGGTCGTGAAAAAAGGTTCGAACAAATGACCAAGCGTTTCTTCGGACATGCCACACCCGCCATCCGAGATCGTCACATGCAAGCTATTGGCAACACGTGCCTCCAGGCGTACCTGCTGTCCTGGCTGACAAGCGCGAATGGCATTATCCAGCAAATTCAACAATGCCCCCGACAGTGCCTGCCGATCGCATGTCAGCATAGCCCCTCCGACTGATTGATCCACCACAAATATCAGTTGGGCCAATGATGCTTGAGGCTCCATAACCTGATCGACCTCATCCAGCAATTCGGCCACGGCCACTTGCTCAGTACCCGCTACCGCTGCACCTTTGACGAAACGCAACATATCCTGAATCAAATGCTCCAGCACCCGCATTCGCTCAAGGGCTTTGTTTGAAAAACGCTTGCGATCTTCTTCAGCCAATGCTGGACGTGTCAGGTTGGCACAGTAAAGCATGGCTGTCGACAAGGGGGTACGCAATTGATGAGCCAACGCGGCCGACATTCTTCCCATCTCGACCAGACGTTGCTGTTTGGCCAGCTGTATACGCATCTGATACGGCTCGGATAGATCATGTAACAACACAATAAACCCGCCTGAGCCAGCCAGCCCGTTTTCAACGACATTCAGTATCCGATCATGCACGTCGCTCAAACGCCACTCGCCAGGTGTATCCAACGCAATCAGGCGTGTTGACAATAAGGCATCCCACGTCTGACCCATTACGTCACTACCCAGAATGCCATCGGCAGCCGCATTCAGGGCCACAATCCGGCGCCGATCATCCAACTCTACCACGCCAGCAGGTAGCGCCTGCATCAGTGCAACCAAACGCTCCGACAAGCTGGCCTTTTCTGCGTATTGCCGCTTCAGTTCGCCATTGGCAACACCCAACTCATCTGTCAACCGTTGCGCCTGCTGCTGCAGCTCGGCATAAGAATCGGTCAATTGCCGAGAGGCCTCGGTAAACATCGCAAATGCTTGTTCCAACTCACTGCGATCCTGATCCATCGGTTGTGTTGTGATCGGCATAACGGCATACCTTAAGAGTTAAGTCGGACGTACTGTTCGGTCTTACCCACACCTCCACCAGAAGCCCCATTGTCATGTCACGTATGCCTTGTTGACGACAAACGCACCAAATGGAATATCGCTCAAAAGCTTTTGACAAAACAATGAAATTTCAATGTTTTCGATTCAGCCTGCAAAGCAGCGTGGCTTGCCAGTGGCGGTATACGCTCGAAGAACCGTATATCAAGGTGACATTCGCGCCAACACCGACTATACACAGTCTAGGCACGGTTCGCGCAGTAAGATCAAGGCGCATGGCTTGATTCAGGTTGATGGTTTATAAATGAAGTGACATGCCGGAAAGAAAAGTTAAATAGTATTTAATGAAATTCTAATATAATTCTCGGCACGGCTACAGAACTTGACCTACACTAAATGTAGCGATCCTGGCGGCGTGCCGAAAACGGTGGTAGCCAGCGAAATGCGCAAATTGCAACAATGCTGACGTTTATCTTGGAGTGACAATCGTGTCAGATCTGCTGAAAAGCATTGACGCCCGTACCAAACTGGCTGGCACCAACAAGCTGGAAATCCTGTTGTTTACCCTTGGTCTGGATGAGCGGACCAAGCGCCGTGAAAACTTTGGCATCAATGTGTTCAAGGTCCGTGAGGTCATGCGGACCCCCGAAATCACCCGTGCACCAGACATGCCTTCTGCAGTAGAAGGCATGGTCAGTCTGCGTGGTCAATTGGTGCCCGTTGTCGATCTTGCCAAATATTCCGGCGTACAGACATCAGCCAAACCGGAGATCATGATCGTAACCGAGTACAACGGCCATACTCAGGGTTTTCTGGTGGAAGCCGTTGACACCATTCTGCGCCTGGATTGGTCGTCAATGCGCGTGCCGCCGGAAATGCTGCAACGTGAAATGGGTGGCTTGGTCACCGCCGTCACCGAGTTGGAAGGTGGCAAATTGATCATGATGATGGACGTCGAAAAAGTGCTAGCAGAAACATCGCCCCGCTCTGACGACGATATCCACATCAACACCATCAAGTCCCAGGAAGTCAAAGGCAAGACCGTGTTCTTTGCCGACGATTCGATGATAGCCCGCAAGCAGATTGCCAAAACGCTGGATGTCATGGGCATCCATCATATGTCAGCCATCAATGGCCGAAAGGCATGGGAAGAGCTGCAGAAGATTGCCAACAAGTGCGAAGCAATGGGCGAACTGGTCTCCCTCAAAATTGATCTGATCCTGACCGACATTGAAATGCCGGAGATGGATGGCTATATGTTGACTAAGATGATCAAGTCAGACTCACGTTTTCAGGGGATTCCCATCTTGATGCACTCGTCACTGTCGGGGCAATCCAACCAGAAATTGGGGCAATCAGTCGGGGTAGATGGCTATGTCACCAAGTTCGAACCACAAAAGCTGTCGGAAGCTGTCACCAAAATGCTCATCAGGGAATGACCAACCCGAGCCCACACACCGACAGACAAGGAACTGCCGATGACCATGAACTTTAGTGCCAATGAATCACTGATGGAGAATATCGACGCGCGCACCAAGCTCGCGGGCTCCAACAAGATGGAAATCCTGTTGTTCACGTTAGGCACCAAAGAAACATTCGGGATCAACGTCTTCAAAGTCAGGGAAGTGTCGCAAACCCCCAAGATCACCAAGACACCCAATATGCCATTTGGCGTGGAAGGGGTGATTTCGTTGCGCGGCAATATCATTCCGGTCATTTCGCTGGCCAAGTTCATGGGCAATGGTGACCCGGAAGGCAAATTCTCGGACACCATGATCGTCACCGAATTCAGCAAGCATACCCAAGCTTTTCTGGTCGCAGATGTCGACCGGATCATCAGGGTGGATTGGGATAAGGTCCGCGCACCGGAAATCATGCTGGCGGGTAACCAGGGCCTGATCACTGCGCTGACCGAATTGCCTGACGGCAAGCTGGTATCGATTCTTGATGTCGAACAGATTCTCGCCAGCGTCATCGGCGAAAAAGCCGTGCCGGATATTCAGTCGGTACAGCCAGCACAGGAAACATTCATGTTTTTTGTCGACGATTCAGCCATCGCACGCAAAGAGATCGTGTCGGTTCTCGACAAGCTTGGTGTCAAATACTATCAGGCCAACAATGGCAAGGAAGCCTGGGACAAACTGCAAAACATCGCCAACCGTGTACTGCAAGATGGTGAAGCACTCAGGGATTATCTGAAAGTCATCCTCGTGGATGCTGAAATGCCGGAAATGGACGGATATGTACTGACCAAGTACATCAAGTCCGACACCCGTTTCCGAGGGATTCCGGTTGTAATGCATTCCTCGCTTTCCTCCGCGGCCAACCGCGCGATGGGAAGTAGTGTTGGGGTCGATGCGTATGTGGCAAAATTTGACCCGATCGTTCTGGCAGATACCCTTGGCCCACTGTTACTGGGCTGACAGGCTGGACGAGATACACCTACCCAATTCAGATGAACTTCCCGGCCGATGCTCATGGCTGGAACGCGAGTAAAGCGGAGATATAAGCGATGGCTGACAAAAATATGCGGTTCTTGGTTGTTGACGATTTTTCCACGATGCGAAGAATCGTCCGCAACCTGCTCAAGGAGCTGGGTTTTGGCAACGTCGACGAAGCCGAAGATGGCCAAGTTGCACTGCATAAACTCAAGAACTCACAGTTCGACTTTGTCGTGTCCGACTGGAACATGCCGAACATGACCGGTATTGAACTACTTAAAGCCGTTCGAGCCGATCCGGGGTTGAAAGACCTTCCTTTTCTGATGATCACCGCTGAGGCCAAAAAAGAGAACATCATCGAAGCGGCAGGCGCAGGTGCCAGTGGATACATTGTCAAACCGTTTACCGCAGCAACCCTGGACGAAAAACTCAACAAGATTTTCGAGAAGCTCGGAAAGTAGGAGGCCTAGAAAGTGAATAACGCAGCCTTGGACAGTGGTGACTCCGACGAATTGCAAGCGCTGTTTGACAGTATCGTCGAATCAAACAAATCCAGCGTGGAACCCCCTCCTCCCGCAGCAACGCCAGCACCAGTTCCCACTGCGGCGGCCACGCCCGCCGAAGAGAGTGCACCGGCCAAGGCTGTATTCAACATGAGCGATATGGGTGACCAGGCATCTTCCATGTTCTCGAAAATTGGCCAGCTCACTCGCCACTTACACGATACGCTGCGTGAGCTGGGTTATGACAAGTCGCTGGAAGAAGCAGCGGCAGCCATTCCCGATGCCAGGGATCGCCTCAATTACGTTGCCACCATGACTGAGCAAGCTGCCGAACGTGCGCTGAACGCTGTAGACGCGGCGATGCCACTGCAGGAAAAAATTCAGGACCGATCCGGCGAACTAGTTGAAAAATGGGAGAAGCTCTTCAACAAGCAGCTTTCCGTTGAGGAATTCAAAGTGCTGGCGCACGAAACTCGGCAGTTCCTGAACGAAACCAACCAGCACAGTAAAGATACCAGTTCCCAGCTGCTGGAAATCATGATGGCACAAGACTTTCAGGACCTGACTGGGCAGGTGATTAAAAAAATTGTCGGCATGGCCAAGGATATGGAACAACATCTACTCGGCTTTCTGGTCGAGTTTGCATCACAAAATCGGCGAGCAGACAGTAGCTTGCTGAACGGGCCAGTCGTCAACGCAGAAGGCCGCGCCGATGTGGTCACCAGCCAGGAACAGGTCGACGACCTGCTCGAAAGCCTCGGCTTCTGAGCTGTCGCGTGTGCAGTCAACATTGATCGAGGATTTCGGCCATGAGTGATTTCGCGGGAATGGAAGATCTGCTGCAGGACTTCCTCACCGAAGCCTCCGAGTTATTGTCGGAGGTGGACAACAAGCTGGTTGACCTTGAGAAACGTCCGAATGATCGCGGTCTACTGAACGATATTTTCCGTGGATTCCATACCATCAAAGGTGGCGCCGGTTTTTTGAATGTGGATGCACTGGTCAACCTGTGCCACCGCACAGAGAACCTTTTTGACAAACTGCGCAATGCCGAAATGACCCTCACGCCAGAAATCATGGACGTGATCATGGCAGCTACCGGTGTCGTTCGGGACATGTTTGGTTCGTTGTCACAAGGCCGCCCCCCGGCGCCAGCAGAACCCGATCTGCTGAACCAGCTGGATGCCGTCATCAATGGAACGATGCCTGCTGCTGCACCTGCCCCTGCGGCAGCACCTGCACCGGCTCCTCAACCTGCAGCAGCCAGCCCTGCCATCTCAGCCACCCATCAATCTGGTAGCGACGAACCTGATTGGAACGGGCTTTACCATGCACTGCTGGGTAGTACGCCGGCAGCCCCGGTGCCTGCCGCGGCAGCTGCTCCACCACCCGTTGCCACACCAGCCCCCATGCCGGCTGCTGCGGCCCCAGCGCCGCCGCCTGCAGCACACGCCCCCGTCGCAGATTTGGTGTCAGCATCAGTGGCACCGTTGGCGCCAGCACCAGTCGCTGCTGACATGCAGTCGCTCCGTCCCAACACCAGTTCAGCCATGCCGGTGAAAAGCCAGTCCGCTCCACAGCAATTGGCTACGCAAGAAACCACCATCCGTATCGATACCGTACGGTTGGATCAGGTATTGAACCTGTCTGGTGAAATCGGCCTGACCAAGAACCGTCTGACCACCCTGCGTACCGATATCCTGCAAGGCAAGACTGATACCAATACTTTACGCTCACTGGATGAAGCCATCAGCCAGCTCGACCTACTGGTAAGCGACTTGCAGAATGCGGTCATGAAGACGCGCATGCAGCCAATTGGCCGTCTGTTCCAGAAATATCCACGGATGGCACGGGATCTGGCGCGTCAGCTTGGCAAGGATGTAGAACTGGTACTCAGCGGGGAAGAAACTGAACTGGACAAGACCATGCTGGAGGACCTCAATGACCCATTGGTGCATTTGGTCCGTAACGCCATAGACCATGGTATCGAGACCCAGCCAGAGCGGATTGCCACTGGAAAAAATCCGAAGTGCCTGGTGCAACTCAGTGCAACCCAGGTCGGTGATCACATCCTGATCGAAATCTCGGACGATGGACGTGGCATGCGGCCCGACGTGATTCGCCGCAAAGCCATCGAGAAAGGTCTAATTGACGCAGAAACAGCCAACAGCTTGGATGAGCGTCAAAGTCTGCAGCTCATCTTTCTACCTGGCTTCTCCACCAAAGACCAGATTTCCAGCGTTTCCGGTCGTGGGGTTGGCATGGATGTGGTCAAAACCAATATTCAGCGACTCAATGGGCGGATCGACATCAACTCCATTGTTGGAGAAGGGACCAAATTCAGCATCTCACTGCCATTGACCCTGGCCATTCTGCCAGTGCTAGTGGTACGAGTGTGCGAGCAGCCGTTTGCAGTGCCACTGGCCTTGGTTCGCGAAATCATCCCGATTCGTTCGGATGGCGTGCAAGAGGTCTCTGGCAAGGCCACCATCGTAGTACGCGACGAAATTCTCTCTGTCAGGTCACTCGCCAGTCTGATTGGCTGGGTGGAAGAACGCCCGCCCTCATTCGGTGTACTGATGCAATCGTCCGAACACTCTTTTGTGCTGGCGATCGATAGTTTCGTCGGGCGAGACGACGTTGTGATCAAACCGCTGCAAAACATTCGCCCCAAAGGTATCGCCGGGGCAACATTGTCGGGTGACGGGTCCGTTGTTCTGGTCCTCGACATGGAAGACCTGCTGGAAAGCGAGAACAGCGAAACATCCCAAGCCCTGCTTTCCAGAGCATTGGCATAATGCAATTGGCGACCTGATCGGTTAAAGTGTCAGTGTCACCGGCGTTGTGCTGAACAGAAACATGACCATCAGCTGTTTAGATACGGATTGATATGCCAGATCATGCATTTATAGGCCGGCAACCGGTTCTCAACCGCCAGCAACAAATCATCGGTTATGAACTGTTGTTCCGGCTCGACCAACACGCGGTCAGCGCAGAGTTTTCCAGCGACCTGCAAGCAGGTACCAATGTGCTCGTGAATACCCTGAGCAATATGGGCACCGAATGGCTCGTCGGAAACAAGCTGGCTTTCATCAACGTGGCCCATGCCATGCTGGAGAGCAATTTTCTGGAATTATTGCATCCTCAGCGCGTGGTACTGGAAATCCTTGAATCTGTCCAAGCCACACCGGAGCTATTGGAGCGCGCCAGAGAACTGCGCGGTCAAGGCTTTGGCATTGCGCTGGACGATTTCGAGTTCACGCCGCAGAGTGCACCATTTCTGGAAATCGCCAACTATGTCAAACTCGACATCCAGCAATTGGGCATGCCCAATGTCGCCAAACTGTCGAAGGACATTCGCCGTTACCCGGTCATGCAAGTAGCCGAGAAGGTAGAAACCAAGGAAGAATTCAAAGCCTGCTGGGACATGGGCTTCGATTGCTTCCAAGGTTACTATTTCGCGCATCCGGAAACGCTGACTGCCAAGGTGATCAACCCAGCTTACGCCAATATTCTCAATCTCCTGAACATGCTGCGCAACAATGCAGAGATCAAGGAAATCGAGAATGCGCTGAAAAAAGACGTGGCACTGTCGTTCAAATTGCTGCGTTACATCAATTCGGCTGGTTTTGGCCTGTCATGCGAAATCAATTCCTTCAGGCATGCGGTAACCATACTGGGTTATCAAAAACTTTATCGCTGGCTGACACTACTATTGGTTACTGCTGGCGCAGAAAACTCAACACCACCGGCACTGATGAAAACAGCAGTTACCCGTGGTCGCTTGGTCGAGCTCTTTGGGCACCACTTCCTGGAGGGGAATGACCGCGACAATTTGTTTGTCGTTGGCGTGTTCTCTTTATTGGATGTCATGCTCGAAATGCCGATGGAGAAGATCCTGGAGAATCTGCTGCTACCGGAAACCGTTTGTGATGCCCTGCTTACCCGTAGCGGCATTTACGGTCCATTCCTGGAACTGGCAGAAGCCTGCGAAGACCCGGAAATGACCAATGTGAAACCTATTGCCGAGAAGCTACATATCTCACCGGAAATGCTCAACCGGGATCACATTGCAGCCTTGGCCTGGGTAGAGGAACTGGGCGTCTGACCTTGCTGGAAACAGTAATGAACAAGCCGGGATAAAACCCTGCTTGTTCATCCCCACTGATTATTCACTATCCGATACCTGCAGCATCGGCTGCCAAAGCACATCTGGCATTGCAGCTGCAGCATTCAACGTTCGAGCCAATACAAACAGCCAGTCGGACAACCGATTCAAATACCGTAGAGCCTGATCCAGATCCGGTCGATCTGAAAAAGCCATCACCACCCCACGTTCAGCACGCCGGCATACGGTACGAGCCAAATGCGCCCAAGCTGCAGCTTTACATCCACCAGGCAGAATAAATTCCCTTAAAGGGGACAAGGCCATATTCCATGCGGTCACGTCTTGTTCCAATGCAGCCAAGTGCGCCTCTCCAATCTTTCGTCGCAATGGCACCGCAACGTCCGCCCCCAACTCAAACAGCTCATGTTGGAGGGCCAACAGTCGTGTCCGTTGAATATCCTCCCCCAATTCCGCCAGAATCAAACCGACGACACTGTTCAGCTCATCGATTTCTCCCAGCAAGTGAATCTGCGGATCCGACTTTTGTAGCCGGCTACCGTCTGCCAACCCCGTTTCCCCTCCATCACCGGTTCGTGTGGTAATGGTACTCAGTCGATAAGTCATATGATGCAATTCCCATAATCTGAACTACCGCACCTTAACACGGGTTCACCATTCCGCTAACACGTCGTGCTCTGTTGTAAAATAGCGGCAAAATTCCGGTTAATCCATGTAGGCGAACATGAACAAAGCGTTTGTAAAAGAATCCGACGAAGACGATGACGACATCCCGGCGGAACTCAAACTCCCCAAAGGCAGCAAAAATTACATGACCCCAGCCGGACATGCTCGCCTGTTCAAGGAGCTTAACCACCTCGTCAAAGTGGAAAGACCGGAAGTCGTCAGTGTCGTCTCTTGGGCTGCATCCAATGGAGATCGATCTGAGAATGGCGATTACATATATGGCAAGCGACGACTGCGGGAGATAGATCGCCGTATCCGTTTTCTGACCAAACGGCTTGAAATTGCCGAAGTGGTAGATCCCGCTCGTCAAAACAAGGATCAGGTCTTCTTTGGTGCCACCGTTACCTATTGCACTGAAGAAGGTGAACAGCGTTGTATTACCATTGTTGGTATGGATGAAATCGATATGTCCAAAGGCCATATCAGCTGGATATCCCCCGTTGCCCGAGCATTGCTCAAGGCCCGAGAAGGCGACATCGTCAATCTGATGACACCAGCCGGCCCACAGGAGTTGGAAATCCTGTCCATTGAGTACCGAGATCACGCCTAGCTTCGTCCCAAGCGGACCCTACTGCATCTGATGCTACTTTTGCTATCCTGAAATAGGGACCCAGTCCTTTTTCAGGAGAATCACCATGCGCCCGATTTGCTTCACACTGGGTGCCAGCTTGCTGCTCTGCGGCTGCAGTGCCATGCCGACACACTCCACCAATGATCAATCTCGATACACCTACCAAGTTGATCACGAAAAAATCGAACTGATCGAAAATTATGCCAAGCGACGCACCATGTCCGTACATTGGATCAATTATCCAACTCGCAAAGTACAAATCATCCAATAATAAAAAAGCGCCCCCGAAGAGGCGCTTTTGACCATGTTTAATCGAACTTAGTCGATTAGAACAGGTGGATGATACCCAGCGATGTGGTCTTGTTGTCCTTACCGCCAAGGCCAACACCACCCACTGTGTCAACTGCAACCGAGCCAGCCGAAGTCTTGAACAGACCACTGTTGCTCTTGTTGTCAGCTGTAGCATGCTCCAGATATACCCAAGTACGCTTCGAGAATGCGTATTCTGCAGCAGCAGTATACCAACGCGCACCCTTGGTTACGTTGTACTGGGTACCGTCTGCAGCGATGGTATCTGTGGAGCAAACACTCCCACAACCCTTCAGGTTACCCGCTTGTACAAAACCCAACTTCAATGTCACTGGGCCAAATGATTGCTGAGCGTTTGCCAAGAAGGTGTCACGCTTGATCTTGGCTGTACCACTAATACCGTAAGGCGCACCACTTACCTTGCGCTCCATGTGGCGGTAAGCGGCTTGCAGACCCAGACCGAAAGGCAGGGTGTAACCCGCGCCGATGATGTAGGAATCACCCTTCAAACCAGGGATCGCACCTGCAGTCTCAGTCTGCGGGCCACCGGAGACTTCTTTCAGATGCTCATAACCAGTCTGAACAAACAACGGGCCGTTTTCATAGCGCAGCGATGCGCTGTAGAAAGCAGGCTTCACGCCCTGGGTACCCTGGGTACCTTTACCTTCCATATCGCCATATTCAACACCACCACTGAAGCCAGCAAAAGCAGGCAGCGTGTAACGGATGGTGTTGTTAACACGGTAATAGGTACCGTCAACTTGCAATGTATTGATCAGCGTGGAATTCGAGTTGAACGGATCAAAAGCTTCTTGTGCCAGGTCGAACAGACTCTTACCACGGCCCAGTTGCACGCCACCGAAGCCGCCCTTCAAACCAACCCAACCTTCACGGCTAGCAAATGTACCACCACCTTGATCCAGGCTAGCGGAGCTTTCAATCTGGAAGAAAGCCTTCATGCCACCGCCCAGAACTTCTTCACCTTTGAAGCCGATACGGGAACCGGTATCTTCCAGACCATGTTTCTTGGTGCTGCTACCATTGTCCCAATGGCTGAAAGCAACCTGAGCGATACCGTACAGAGTCACGTTGCTGCCTTCTGCGGCTTGAGCCAGCGGAGCAACGAATGCACCAGCAACCAGTGCTGCTACGAGTTTCTTGTTCATAAAAACTCCCTATCTAAGGTGAAAAACAGAAGTGCGCCGCGTCCGCCTTGAATCGTTAAGCCGTCCCGGCGGCGCTTGCTGACTGTATGATTAGTGACGAGCACAGCGCGGGTCAACCTGACTGCTGTCGGCGATGCCAAAATGATTGGCTATTGTTGCAAACATGCAACAATTAGCTCAACCCTACTCTGCCAGGATTCAAAAACGATGAAAGACCATTACCTTGCTGAGCCGCCGTACACTCACGGCCAAGCCCAACGTATCGGGGTACTGTTGATCAATCTCGGCTCACCAGATGCGCCGACCAAACAAGCGCTGAAACCCTACTTGCGGGAGTTTCTCAGCGACCCACGTATTGTTGAACTTCCTCGCTGGCTATGGTGGCCGGTGCTACATGGCGTTATTCTGAATACCCGCCCGGCCAAGTCGGCAGAAAAGTACGCCACGATCTGGACCAAGGACGGATCACCCTTGCGAGTCCATACCGAGCGATTGGCCAAATTACTACAAGGTTCGCTTGGTGAAAAAGGCATGAAGCAGGTGCTGGTTACCCACGCCATGCGCTATGGCAATCCGTCGATTGGCAAGGCACTCACCCACCTGAAGGAAAAAGGATGTGGACAAATTCTGCTGTTACCGCTCTACCCTCAGTATGCGGCCAGCAGTACCGGTTCAGCTTTGGATGCGTGCTATCACCAGCTGCTGCAAATTCGCAATCAACCGGATATTCGAACCATCAAACATTTTCATGATGATGCCAGCTATATCAATGCACTTGCACAGTCTGTCCGGCGTTATTGGTCCCAACATGGGCAACCTGACAAGCTGGTACTCAGCTTTCACGGCATTCCCAAATTCGCACTGGAACGTGGTGACCCCTATCATTGTGAGTGCCTTAAGACTGGTCGATTGCTTGCCGAGGCGTTACAACTGGATGCATCCCGTTACGAAGTGTGTTTTCAGTCTCGATTCGGTCGTGCCGAATGGTTGCAACCTTACTTGGCAAATCGACTTGTCGAATTGGGTAAACAAAAGGTGCGACGGATTGACGTGATTTGCCCCGGCTTTGTTGCAGATTGCCTGGAGACCTTAGAGGAAGTCGCCATGGAAGGTAAAGCAACCTTCTTATCGGCTGGTGGCAAGGAATTTCACTACCTTCCTTGCCTGAATGACAGTCCCGATTGGATAGAGACGCTGTCAGCACTCGTCACCCATCACCTGCAGGGCTGGATTGACTCTTCCCCTGATGACACACAACGGCAAACTTCACGTCAGCGCGCGCTGCAATTGGGTGCCAAACAGTAGCCAACTCATCAACAAGTAGCGGGCCTGACGGTTATCAGCTCATTGATATCAAGCCCGCACCGAGCCACCATCATGAACCTCAATCAACCTCACCACCGCTGAATCGGATAACTTTTTTTGATTTATCCTCAAGTTACACCAAGCACCGTCGATATCAATTACACCGGGTAGCCATGGTCCCAACGCCTTCTTTTTGCGTGTCGTCACCTGATTGTCGGGCTTCACATTAGCGCGGCCTCTTGAACATTCGCATCACGGCACTCACAACGTTGACCTTGTTTGCCAAACCCGATTGCCTGTCGAATTCATCAAGAATCGGTAACATTCTTCATGCAGGAGGTCCACCATGCGCATCGCCGCCTCCAATGTCGCTTTCTCGTCGGCTTATCAGATGCAGACGCGCCACACTACACAAGAATCATTACACAGCTGGACAGGGCAACGCCCTGAAGCTCGACCAACCATGCCATCCCCAGCACAAAGAACAGCCCCCAGTACGTCGCCCATAGAGACTTATGCTCCTCAACGGAGACGGGGTATTGAACTTAGCGATGAAGACCTCAGGCAGACAGATCCGAAGCTCTATCTGCTGAAACTCGCCATCGAAGCCATGACGGGGCAGAAAATCAAACTATTTCGAATGCCAGATGGCAGTGAAAGTACGCCTGCCAATCAGTCGGCCAACACGGCAATGACAACCCCCGAACCCAACTGGGGGGCCGAATATCAATACCAGGAAAGCCATTACGAATACGAATCGCTGGAATTCAGCATGAATGCCACGGTCAACACCGCAGATGGACAATCGCTGGAAGTCGGATTTTCATTCAAGCTGGAACGCGAGTTCTATCAAGAAAGTTCAGTCCGGCTACAACTAGGCAACGCAGTACAGCGCAAGGACCCACTGGTGATCAATCTGGATGTACCCTCAGCCAGACTGCTTGAGGACACCATGAAATTTGATGTAGATGGAGACGGCAAAAAAGAGAATATTGCAAGACTGGACCCTGCCAGTGGCTATCTCACACTGGATCGTAATGACGATAACAAGGTGAACAATGGCAAGGAGCTGTTCGGTGCATTAACGGGTGACGGATTCACCGAGTTGCGCCAATACGACAGTGATAGCAATCAATGGATCGACGAAGCCGACGCCATCTTCAGCAAACTACGCATCTGGTTGATCGGCCTGGACGGAAAGGATCGGCAGTTGACCCTGAAAGAGGCAGGAATTGGCGCACTATTCCTGGGCAAACTCGATAATTCATATTCGCTGAACGGCAACCAGAACCGCAATTTGGGCGAATTGAAAAGCACGGGCTTTTATCTGACAGATAAAGGAAAAACCGGCACCATTCAGCAAATTGACCTGACAATATAAACACGCATGTCGGAAACAATCCGCGTGCGTCGTTGACAGTGGGTAGAGCGCTACGCATAATCAGTTCGCCTTTTTTAAAAAACGGTAAAGGGGACTACCAAATGACTATCGCTCGACTCAGCATTATCGCTGCAGCGATTGCAACACTCGCTGCGTGTGGCAAAAAACCAGAAGAACCTGCTGCATCCGCATCACAACCGGCCCAACAAGAAGCTGCAGCAGCAGCCAAGCCGGCTGAAGCAACTGTCGTCAAGATTGGCCACGTTGGCCCGTTGACCGGCCCGATTGCACACTTGGGCAAGGACAATGAAAACGGGGTACGCCTTGCAATCGACGAGTTGAATGCGGAAAACTTCCAGATCGACGGCAAACCAGTCAAATTTGAACTGATTGCTGAGGATGACCAAGCTGACCCGAAAACGGCGACGACCGTTGCGCAGCGCTTGGTTGATGCGAAAGTCAATGGTGTGATCGGTCACTTGAACTCGGGCACGACCATCCCGGCCTCCAAGCTGTACAACGATGCAGGTATTCCGCAAATTTCCGCTTCTGCAACCGCCGTTGCCTATACCGCTCAGGGCTACAAGACTGCATTCCGTGTCATGTCAAACGATGCTCAACAAGGTAAGGCATTGGGCGAATATGCTGTCAAAGGTGCTGGCGCCAAAAAGATTGCCATCATTGACGACCGTACCGCTTACGGCCAAGGTTTGGCTGACGAGTTCGAAAAGGCTGCCAAAGCTGCCGGCGGTGAAATTGTCAAACGTGAGTTCACCAGCAACAATGCTACTGACTTCCAAGCCATTCTGACCTCCATTAAGGGTAAGGCTCCTGACTTGGTATTCTATGGCGGCATGGATGCGCAAGCAGGCCCCATGGTCAAGCAGATGCGCCGCTTGGGTTTGAAGGCCAAGTATATGTCCGGCGATGGCACGCAAACTGCCGAGTTCGTGAAGATGGCAGGCAATGATGCTGACGGTGTCATTGCCTCATCGCCTGGCCTGCCTAAGGAAAAACTACCTGGCGGAGCCGAATTCCTGAAAAAATTCGAAGCCAAGTACGGCCCAGTTCAGATCTATGCACCGTATTGCTATGACGCGACCAAACTGATGGCAAAAGCAATGCAGAATGCCAAATCGTCCGATCCGAAGGTTTACCTGCCTGAGCTGGCCAAAATCCAGTACAACGGTGTAACCGGCCCTGTCTCGTTTGATGAAAAAGGCGATATCAAATTTGGCTCGATCACCATTTACACTGTCAAGGGTGGCAAATGGGAAACCACCTCCTTTGTCGGTGGCGAAATGAAGCAGGAAGGCGCTGCAGAACCGGCTCCAGCAGCGCCGGAAGCCAAACCTGAAGAAGCCAAGTCCTAACAATTGCATTCATGCCTATAAAGGCGCCAGCTTCCGGCTGATCAACCCGCTGGCGAAAGCCAATTATCTGCTTTCGCCAGCCTTGTTGGACAAGGCCTGAAGTCGCATGCCATGCAAGGCTGAAATAGCAGTTTAGCCATTCGGGAAATCCGCAAGTGGCGATGAATAGCGGCATCAGCAATGATGCCGCTATTTTTATGACTAACAATTGCAATCGGGAAAAACCCGAAGTGACTGATGGTCATGAAACGTCAAGACGCGGCCGCATCTGGCAACGTGGCGACAACGATTGGTCCACCCCATTGCCGATCGCGATAAAAAAAGCCGTACTGCCGATAGTTACCGACATTGGCAGAAACGGTTCTACACTGACAACACGACAACATCAACACAGGGTCCATCATGGATATTTTTCTTCAACAAATACTGAACGGCCTTGTCGTCGGCAGTATCTACGCCCTGATTGCCTTGGGATACACCATGGTGTATGGCATTCTGGGATTGATCAACTTCGCACATGGTGAAGTCGTCATGATTGGCGCCATGGTCGCCATCACTGCGATTAACGTCTTGCTGCAACTCAACCTTGGCCTGCCAGGCATTGTGACCATCAGCTTGGCAACCTGTGCGGCCATTGCCATGTGTATGCTACTTTCATTCAGCATCGAGAAAATCGCTTATCGGCCACTGCGCAAGGCGCCACGGTTGGCCCCACTGATTACCGCCATTGGTATCTCGATCATTCTGCAACAAGTTGCAATGATCATCTGGGGCAAACGTTATGTCGTATTCCCTTCTGTAATTAAAGTTGAAACCATTGATGTTTTCGGCGCAACCATCACCAACCTGCAGATCGTCATCGTCGTCCTGGCGATCGTATTCATGGGTGTTCTGGTTGGCATCGTGGAGAAGACCAAATTGGGCCGCGCCATGCGTGCCACGTCCCAAAACCCGGAAGTAGCCACACTAATGGGTGTCAACGTCAACACCATCATCTCCATGACCTTCGTGCTCGGCGCTGGCCTAGGCGCGATTGCAGGTGTCATGGTTGCGGCCAACTACGATCAAGCTCATGCCAACATGGGCTTTATGATCGGCCTGAAGGCCTTTACTGCAGCAGTATTAGGTGGCATTGGCAACCTCGCCGGCGCAGTAGTCGGTGGTATTCTGCTTGGTATTGTGGAAAGCCTGGGGGCAGGCTATATCGGCCCGCTGACAGGCGATGTGCTGGGTAGCAACTATCAAGACATCTTTGCCTTCATGATGCTGATCGCCGTGTTGATCTTCCGTCCGTCCGGCTTGTTGGGCGAACGCGTAGCTGAACGTGCATAACGAGAATATAGGGGACGTGGTATGAGCAATTCTCCATACCTGATCGAGAAACTGAAGCAGTCGCCCATTGCGGCCACCATTGCGATGATTGTGGTGGGTGCTGTGCTGGTGGCGTTGCCCATCATCATCGGTCAGACATTTGGTAATTCATGGGTACGTGCACTTAACTTTGCACTGTTGTACGCCATGTTGGCACTGGGTTTGAATATCGTGGTCGGTTACGCAGGCCTATTGGATCTAGGCTACATCGCCTTCTATGCCGTTGGCGCGTACATGTACTCATTGCTGAACAGCCCGCATTTCGGACTGCATCTACCGATATACATCCTGTTGCCGCTAGGTGCATTGGTGGCATGCGTGTTTGGCGTACTGCTTGGTGCGCCCACATTGAAGCTGCGTGGGGACTATCTGGCCATTGTGACATTGGGCTTTGGTGAAATCATCCGCCTGTTCATGAACAACCTGGATCGCCCGATCAACATCACCAATGGCCCGCAAGGCATCAACAACGTTGGCTCGATCGAGATTGGTGGCCTGAACCTGCATAAACCGCTGGATCTGGGCTTCATCACGCTGGAAAGCACGTACCTGTATTACTACCTGTTCGTTGCACTGGCGATTCTGATCATCATCATTTCGATCCGCTTGCAGGATTCCCGCATTGGCCGTGCCTGGGTGGCGATTCGTGAAGACGAAATTGCCGCCACTGCAATGGGCATCAATACCCGAAACGTCAAGCTGACTGCATTCGCAATGGGTGCAAGCTTTGGTGGTGTAGCTGGTGGCTTGTTTGCTGGCTTCCAGGGCTTCGTCAGCCCAGAAAGCTTCACCTTGATGGAATCCATCATGGTGCTGGCAATGGTCGTATTGGGCGGCATGGGCCACATTCCTGGTGTGATTCTAGGTGCGCTCATGTTGTCGGTTACGCCAGAACTGTTGCGCGATGTCGCCAATATGATGCACAGCCAGGACGGCCGCCCATTGGTTGACCCCGAAAATCTGCGCATGCTGCTGTTCGGTCTGGCCATGGTTGTCATCATGTTGTTCCGCCCTGCCGGCCTGTGGCCAAGTTCGCGTCGCCGTGCTGAATTAAGGCCAGCAACCGAGAAAATCAAGCAACAGGAAGATTCCAACCTGCAAGATGCGGAGAAAAAACATGAGTGAAGTCCTGCTGAAAATCGATGGCATCAATAAGCGATTCGGCGGATTGCAAGCGCTCTCCGATGTCTCGCTGACCATCAACAAAAAAGAAATCTACGGCCTGATTGGCCCAAACGGTGCAGGCAAGACCACGCTGTTTAACGTGCTGACCGGCTTGTATATCGCTGATACAGGTACGCTATTTTTCAATGGCAAGCAACTGATCGGCCACAAGCCTTACACCATGGTGGAAAATGGCATGGCGCGTACGTTCCAGAACATCCGCCTGTTCGCCAACATGACTGCACAAGAAAACGTGATGGTTGGCCGCCATGCCCGTACCAAATCGGGCGTATGGGGCGCCATGCTGCGCTTGCCAAGTACTCGCCGCGAAGAAGCGGAAACCCGGCAGCGCGCAATGCAATTACTGGATTATGTTGGTATCGCCGGTCACGCCAATGCGGTGGCACGCAACCTGTCCTATGGTGACCAGCGTCGATTGGAGATTGCGCGCGCATTGGCAACTGACCCACAGTTGATCGCACTGGACGAACCTGCTGCCGGCATGAACCCGAAGGAAACCGAAGATCTTCGGGAACTCATGGACAAGATTCGTCGCGACGGCGTCACCATTCTGTTGATTGAGCATGATGTGAAGCTGGTGATGGGATTGTGCGACCGTATTGCGGTACTGGACTATGGCAAGAAAATTGCCGAAGGTGTGCCGGCTGTCGTACAGAAAGACCCGCGCGTGATTGAAGCCTACCTGGGAGCCTCGCCAACATGAGTCTGCTTGAAGTAACCAACCTGTCGGTTGCCTATGGCGGCATCCAGGCAGTCAAAAGCATTAATCTGAAAATTGAACAAGGTGAACTGGTCTCACTGATCGGAGCCAATGGCGCGGGTAAAACCACCACGCTGAAAACGCTGGCCGGCATGCTACAGCCTGTTGAAGGCAAGGTACTGTACAGTGGATTGGATATCAATTCAGTCCCCAACCATAGCTTGGTAGCCCGTGGTTTGGCCTTGGTACCAGAAGGCCGTGGTATTTTTGCGCGTTTGACCGTAACGGAGAACCTGCAAATGGGGGCTTACTATCGTAATGATAAAGCCGACATTGCCACCGATCTTGAAAAGATGTTCACCATCTTCCCCCGCCTGAAGGAACGTTTCAAGCAATTGGCAGGTACCCTGTCGGGTGGCGAACAACAAATGGTTGCCATTGCTCGCGCCCTGATGGGTCGTCCCAAACTGTTACTGCTTGATGAACCTTCCATGGGCTTGGCGCCAATCATCGTACAGAAGATTTTTGATGTGATTCAGCAGGTTTCGGAGCAAGGGGTCACTATTCTGCTGGTCGAGCAGAATGCCAAACTGGCCTTGCAGATCAGTGACCGTGGCTATGTCATGGAATCTGGCCGCATCACCCTGACTGATGACGCACAAGCCTTGCTGCATAATGACAAGGTCCGCCAAGCCTACCTTGGTGAGTAATTGACCGAGCAGCTCGCCAAGCTGCTTGGCAGCCTGCTGTTACCCCCAGCCAATTTGCTGATTCTGATGCTGATTGGCTGGGGGCTTCTTTCCTACCGCCCTCGCCTGGGCAAATTCCTGATTGTCCTTGGCCCACTGGCATTGGCCTTGTTATCACTTCCCGTTGTCGCCAATTGGATGATCGGGCGCTTACAACCCTACCCCGCCCTTTCACTCAATGCCCTGCCTGCCGCTGACGCCATCGTCGTACTATGCGGCGGGGTAAATGAATATGGCATGGAATACGGTGGGGTTACTGTCAATCGCATTTCTCTGGAACGGGCACGCTATGCTGCCTACTTACAGCAGCATTCCGGACTGCCAATTCTGGTGACAGGTGGCAGCCCAGGAAGACCTGGCGCCATCAGCGAAGCAGCGGCAATGGCCCAAGTATTGCGTCAGGATTTCAAAGTTCCTGTCAGATGGACTGAAGAGCATTCATACAATACGGCGGAAAATGCCGCGTTCAGCGCCAAGCTCCTGAAGCAGGATAGGCGACAACGCATTCTACTGGTCACAACTGCCTGGCATATGCCACGTGCAGTCGCAAGCTTCCAACAAACCGGGCTGACTGTCCTTGCTGCGCCGACTGCTTTTACTTATCCATCCAAGTATCAGCTCGCCACAGATTTCGTCCCCAGTGCCGCAGCACTCGCCACCAGCTTCTATGCACTACATGAAACCATTGGTCTGCTTTGGTATCGCTTGCGTGGCGCTGCTTGACCATCTCGATGACTCCGTGTCAGTCTCGAACATGCGCCCCCTAAGAACTTGTTCAATGTCTTACTGCGTGACCACGACCGGGGCTCATGTGCTGCTCAAAATCCTCATGCATCACACCTACACTCCGGTTTTTGCGCTGCGCTTCACCCTGCTGGTGGCCGCTCATCGCAGACCTTGAACAGGTTCTCAGGGCATCCCAACTTGGATGCAAGCCACTAGCAGGTTACATGCCTGCCAATTTGCTTCCGTTTTGTCTTCGGAGTTCAATCATGGTTTTCGGTGCCATTATCATTGGTGATGAGATCCTTTCCGGCAAGCGAGAGGATAAACATCTGCGGCAAGTCATTACAGAACTGGGTAAACATGGCCATGAACTGGCATGGGCGCACTACCTGGGGGATGATCGTGCAAAAATCGTCGAGACATTGAAGCTCACGATGACAACAGACGATGTTGTGCTCTGCTTTGGTGGTATTGGCGCCACGCCTGATGACCACACCCGCCACGCCGCAGCCTTGGCCGCAAACGTTCCACTTATCCCCCATCCGGAAGCCGTCGCCTTGATAGAACGACAGTTTGGTGAACAGGCACACCCCTACCGGGTATTGATGGGTGAATTACCAGCAGGCTGCACCCTGATCCCGAACCCAATCAACAATGTCGCCGGGTTTTGCGTTGGCCAGCATCATTTTTTGCCCGGATTCCCACAAATGGCTTGGCCCATGATGGCATGGGTACTGGAAACCTTTTACTCCAATCCGTCAACTGAAGCTGCTATTGAATTGACGCTGATTGTGCCCAATGCAAAAGAAGGTGATCTGATTCCCGCCATGCAAACTTTTGTTGCCCAATACCCAACCATCCGCTTCTCCAGCCTGCCCAGCTTTGCCACCGCTGATCGCCCACCGCAGATCGAGTTCGGCATCCGCGGCCCCAACAAGGTGGCGGAACAAGCCATGCAGGCTTGGCGCGAACAGTTGCAAGCCTTGGGTTACCCCATTCAGCACGGCCCACACCATGTCTGACAACGCCCAGCTTGCATTTCAAACGCTACACGGTGGCCACTTCCATCAAACACTCCATCAATTGACTGGCATTGCACTCGTATTATTTGGGCAACCTGGATGCGGCACCTGCCGCCACGTAGAACAACAATTACCCGTAGTAGCGGACAAGCTGGTTCAACACCTGCTAAAAGTCGATGTGCAACGTGACCCAGCCATCGGGCGAGAATTCAATCTGTTTCATCTACCTGCATTATTCATCTATCGTGACGGCCACTTTCACGCTGAACTTCAATGTGAAATGACACGATCGGCCCTGGCGCACACGCTAATGGCACGCCTTACCGAACCCGCCCAAGAAGCCCCCTGACAGACCGTTTTCGCTCCCAAGGCATGCAAATAGCACGTTACGCATAAACCTCATTGCTCTTACAAAAATCATGATGGTATCGGTCGCCACATGGAGAATACATGGGGCGACCTACTGTCCGCGAGCTTGGAGTAGATAGATTCTGATAAAAATGCAGGATTTCAGATAAATACAAAGCAAGCAACAAGCGGACCACTGGCCCGCTCATTGACATAGGATTGCCTTATTTGGCGGGCAAGGAGATCCAGCCGGCTTGCACCGCAAAAGTCGCCACCACCAGATAACCTGCGATCGCCATCGGCAAAAACAACAATACACCGCCGATAACGTGTGTACGGCGAACACCTGTCGACAGGGTCAATGCGTGAATCACAATCGCCACACTATAGGCAGACAAGCCGACAGCCAACACATCGACCAACGGGCGGGTGAACCAGCTCAACAATGGTGTCAGCAAATTCACACCACTGGCAGCGACAAATAGCGGAAGCAGATCCCCGTCGCCACGCCAGTTGTCCCCCTGACGCATCCACCAATTGAAAAACCAGTTCATCAGCAGCAATTCCACCCATTCCAACATTACAAAAAAGCCAATGCGGGCTGGTACAGGGGCATCGATATCAGTCGCGGCTGCCGCACTGAAAATACCCATCAGGGTGACCACCAGCATGATCTGCCAAAGCGGGTATTGATACTCAGGCAGCGGTTTTACACGAAACCGCGCCAGATCAAGCATGTCGTTAATAAGTTGATAAGGTGTCAAGGTCATCGATCAGTCAAAAATGACGGTTTTCTTGCCGTACTCCAAAATCCGGTGTTCCAGATGCCAACGTACAGATCGCGCCAGGACAGCCTTCTCCAAGTCACGTCCTTTTTGGATCAAGTCATCAACCGAATCCCGGTGCGAAATGCGGATCACACCTTGCTCGATGATTGGCCCGTCGTCAAGCACCTCGGTCACGTAATGGCCGGTTGCACCAATCAGCTTCACACCACGCGCATGGGCGCGATGGTAGGGTTTGGCGCCATCGAATGCGGGTAGGAAGGAATGGTGGATGTTGATGATCTGCTGCGGATAATGCCGCACGAAATCCGCCGACAGCACCTGCATATAACGTGCAAGCACGATCAGGTCAACCTTGTGTTCCGCCAGCAACGCCAGCTGCCGAGCTTCCGCCTCGGCCTTGTTCTCATGCGTCACATCCACATAGTGAAACGGGATACGATGGAACTCCACCATGCGACGGGTGTCTTCATGATTGCTGATGATGAGCGGAATCTCACATTGCAACTCGCCACTTTGGAAGCGGTACAACAAGTCTTCCAGGCAATGGTCATACTTGGATACGAAAATCGCCATCCGGGATTTGTTCTGCGACAACTTAAGACGCCAGTACATGTTGAAGCGGTCGGCAATGGGCTGGAACGCGGCTGAAAATGCATCCACTGCCAACTTGAAGTCGGACAGATCCCACTCCACACGCATCAGAAACAAACCCTGATCGCCGTCCTGATGCTGGTCGGCATGCAGGATATTGGCATCATAGGTATACAAAAAATTAGCAATCGCCGCTACCAGTCCGCGCTGGTCAGGGCACGAAATCAACAGGGTCGCTGTGTTCTTCATGGTTCTCACTCGATTGGTTTTTGCCCGATTCTAGCAGAATCGCCACATGCGGATGCGCCACATTGGCTAGGGTTTTCCCCGCCGGCCCTAAGCGCTGACCATGCAAAAAACCAGCCCCAGATCAATATGCCAAGCATTATTTTTTCTTGTTGCAATTTTCCGTCAGCACACTAGAATTCGCCCTAAAGAACACGTATAACCACTATATATTGTGTTGTTAACAGCCTATCCACAGTCTATCAACAACTTAATAACCGGAGAATCTGGCATGCTCAACTCCACCACCGACACGGCATACAGCGCCGCCGTTCCCCCAACGGCCGGCGGGTATCCACAGGAAACCGCCTCGCATCAAGAATACCAGGCCTACAAATGCATTCGCCGTAATGGCAGTGTGGTGCCGTTCGAACCGATGAAAATTTCGGTTGCGATGACCAAGGCTTTCCTGGCGGTGCATGGTGGCCAAGGCGCCGCGTCGGCCCGCGTGCGCGAACTGGTCGCGCAAATGACTGACATCGTGATCCGTCAACTGATGCGCCGCAAACCTGAAGGTGGCGCCATTCATATTGAAGAGATCCAGGATCAGGTCGAACTGGCGCTGATGCGTTCGGGCGAACATGACGTAGCCCGTGCCTATGTACTGTACCGTGAGATGCGTTCCCGCGAGCGCGCAGAGCGCGGTGAAGTTGACGTCACTACCGCCATCAATGTGGTGGAAAACGGTATCAGCCAACCCTTGGACATCAACAAACTGAACGCACTGATCAAGTCAGCCTGCAAGGGATTGGAACAGTTCACCGATGCAGAACACATCCTGACTGAAACGCAAAAGAATCTGTACGACGGCGTGCCTGCTGAAGAAGTACGCAAATCAGCTGAATTGTCAGCACGTCAGTTGATCGAAAAAGATCCCGCCTATAGCTATGTGACTGCCCGCCTGCTGCTGAACCGCCTGCGCCGCGAGGTGCTGGGTGAAGAAGTCGCCCATGAGGACATGGCCACCCGCTATGCCGAATACTTCCCGTCATTCATCAAAAAAGGCGTCGAGGCCGAGCTGCTGGACCCCGCCCTGCAACAATTCGATTTAGCCCGCCTGGGTGCCGCTATTGTACATGACCGTGACTATCAGTTCGGTTACCTTGGCCTGCAAACCCTGTATGACCGTTACTTCCTGCACATCCACGGCGATCGCATCGAACTGCCGCAGGCGTTCTTCATGCGTGTGGCCATGGGCCTGGCCATCAACGAAATCGACCGCGAAAGCCGCGCTATCGAGTTCTACAACGTGCTGTCTACCTTCGATTTCATGTCGTCGACCCCCACATTGTTCAACTCAGGCTCGCAACGCAGCCAGCTTTCCAGTTGCTATCTGACCACCGTGGCAGATGACCTGGACGGCATCTATGAAGCACTCAAGGAAAATGCCCTGCTCTCCAAATTTGCAGGCGGCCTGGGTAACGACTGGACCCCTGTCCGCGCATTGGGCAGCCACATCAAGGGCACCAATGGCAAATCGCAAGGTATCGTCCCCTTCCTGAAAGTCGTGAACGATACGGCCGTCGCAGTCAACCAAGGTGGCAAGCGCAAAGGCGCTGTCTGCGCCTACCTGGAAACCTGGCACGCCGACGTTGAAGAATTCTTGGAGCTGCGCAAGAACACGGGTGACGATCGCCGTCGTACACACGACATGAACACCGCCAACTGGATCCCTGACCTGTTCATGAAACGCGTCATGGAAAATGCAGACTGGTCGCTGTTCTCGCCATCTGAAGTGCCCGATCTGCATGACCTGTACGGCCAAGCGTTCGAAGACGCTTACCTGCGCTATGAAGAGAAAGCCGCCCGTGGTGAAATGCGTGTTCACAAACGTATCCCGGCACTGCAACTGTGGCGCAAGATCCTGACCATGCTGTTTGAAACCGGCCACCCATGGATCACCTTCAAGGACCCATGCAACATTCGCAGCCCACAACAGCATATGGGCGTGGTACATAGCTCCAACCTGTGTACCGAGATCACGCTGAACACCAATGACAACGAAATCGCCGTGTGCAATCTGGGCTCGGTCAATCTGGTCAACCACATGAAAGATGGCCAACTGGATAGTGAAAAGCTCAAACGCACCATCAAGACGGCCATGCGGATGCTCGACAATGTGATCGACATCAACTTCTACCCCGTGAAGAAGGCACGCAATTCCAACCTGCGCCATCGCCCGGTTGGCATGGGATTGATGGGCTTCCAGGATTGCCTGCATATTCAGCGCATTGCCTACGGTTCGGATGCCGCCGTCGAATTTGCCGATCGCTCAATGGAACTGATCGCCTACCACGCCTACTGGGCATCGACCGAGCTGGCAGAAGAGCGCGGCAAATACCCAAGCTATGCGGGCAGCCTGTGGGATCGCGGCGTACTGCCGCAGGATTCGATCGACCTGCTGGCCATGCAACGTGGTGGCTATCTGGATGTTGATCGCTCCACCACCCTGGATTGGGATGCCCTGCGCAGCCGAATTCAACAGCACGGTATGCGTAATTCCAACTGCCTGGCGATTGCACCGACTGCAACTATCGCCAACATCGTGGGGGTATCGGCTTCCATTGAGCCGACCTACCAGAACCTGTTCGTGAAATCGAACCTATCTGGCGAATTCACCGTGGTCAACGAATACCTGGTGAAGGATCTGAAAGAACGTGGTCTGTGGGACGAAGTCATGATCTCTGACCTGAAGTACTTTGATGGCACACTGGGCCGTATTGATCGCGTACCGCAAGACCTGCGCGAACTTTACGCAACCGCCTTTGAAGTGGACCCGAAATGGCTGGTGGAATGCGGCTCTCGCCGCCAGAAATGGATTGACCAGGCGCAGTCGCTCAACCTGTACATGTCCAACGCATCGGGCAAAAAGTTGGACGAGTTGTACAAGCATGCGTGGATCAAGGGCCTGAAAACCACTTACTATCTGCGCACCCTGGCTGCCACCAGTGCCGAGAAATCAACCGGCCGCGGCGGCGAACTGAATGCAGTCCCTGTGGATGGTGGATTGTCGGCAGCACCCGTGGCCCCTGCCAGCAACTATTCGGCGGGTGACAACGCTGCGGAAGGGGCGAAGTTCTGCTCGATCGACAACCCTGAATGCGAGGCGTGTCAGTAAGCACTGATGCCCCCACTGGCCTCCCCGGCCAGTGGGGGCACTGATTGAATCACCTTGCCACTGCCTGATCTGGAGGACCCCAGCGTGAAAATCGTACCCGCCCTTGCCACTGCCCTGCTATTGTTCAGCCCATTTTGCCAAGCATTGGATGCCAAAGAAGAGAAAAAGCTGACCACCCTATTGGAATGCAAAGGCAAGTACGGTGACCTGCTGGATTTCGCCACGGCAGTAGATCAACTCCCTGGCATCAAAGAGCTGGAATCCAAAAACCCTTTCCTTAAGCTCTATCAACTGGATAAACCCATTCGCGCCAATCAATACCAATCTGATCAACTGGTCTTGGCCGGCAATGGCATCAGCTTGATGTTACCGGGCGAAAGCAAGGAGAACGTAGGCGCCAAACTGAAACTGGCCAAATTTGAGTTAACACCCAGCAAGGTATTTTTCATCAAGGAAATCAAAAAAGTAGGTAAGTTGACCGCATCGGACGTCACCACACATCCCGATACAACACTGCTAGGGTGCGAATACAACTCGCCATTTTAGCCTGGATATTTCGCAAATTCGCGAGATGATGGTGCAGGATTTTGATTCATAGGGAGATTTCGTGAAGGAGTCGCGTAGTGGTTCTTACGCGCGACAGAACGAAAATCTTCATATGGATCAAAAGACAAGCTAGCACTCGCGTCAATTTATGAAATATCCAGGCTAGCTATCCAGTTTAGTCATCAGGGGCTGTGTCGCACGACTGCCCCATGCTGCCGGGTGCACTGCATCTGGCTCACTGCGCCACAGGCCGCAATCGCGGCCAAACAATGTCCATCTTCAAGCCGACTGACAAGCCGGTTTCAACATGGGCATTGCTCATTCAGCCTCGCCATGATGGCAGTACCCGCCAGCACCGAGGGCTAAACACAAAAAGAATGGCTTGACCGAATCACCGATTGGATTGTTTTCCAGATGAACTGGTCAAAGTCCATAGACAAGAAAGGAATACCGCACATGTTGAATTTTGACGACAACCCGGCAGCCACCCGCCCCAGCACGTCCAACCAGCCACACCACGCCGGCAGCATGGTTGCTGCAGATAACAACCGTGTTTCCGCTGTCGACAAACGCATCATCAACGGCACCACCGACGTCAACCAACTGGTTCCGTTCAAATACAAATGGGCTTGGGAAAAATACCTGGCCACCTGCGCCAACCACTGGATGCCGCAGGAAGTGAACATGCAGCGCGACATCGAACTGTGGAAAAACCCCAATGGTTTGACCGACGACGAACGCCGCCTGGTCAAGCGTAACCTGGGTTTTTTCGTCACCGCAGACAGCCTGGCCGCCAACAACATCGTCCTGGGCACCTATCGCCAGATCACCGCACCAGAATGCCGTCAGTTCCTGCTGCGCCAAGCCTTTGAAGAAGCCATCCACACCCATGCCTACCAATACATCGTGGAAAGCCTGGGCCTGGATGAAGGCGAAGTATTCAATGCCTATCACGAAGTGAAATCGATCCGCGACAAGGATGAATTCCTGATCCCGTTCATCGACACCCTGACCGACCCGACCTTCAAAACCGGCACCCTGGAAACTGACCAAGCGCTGTTGAAGTCCATCATCGTCTTTGCCTGCATCATGGAAGGCCTGTTCTTCTATGTCGGCTTCGTACAGATCCTGGCCCTGGGCCGTCAAAACAAGATGACCGGCGCTGCTGAGCAATACCAGTACATCCTGCGTGATGAATCCATGCACTGTAACTTCGGCATCGACCTGATCAACACCATCAAGCTGGAAAACCCACAGCTGTGGACCGACAGCTTCAAAGCGGAAATCATCGAGCTGTTCAAGCACGCAGTGGAACTGGAATACGCCTACGCCGAAGACACCATGCCCCGTGGCGTACTGGGCCTGAACGCCAGCATGTTCAAAGACTACCTGCGCTTCATCGCCAACCGCCGCATGCAACAAATCGGCCTCGACCCGCTCTTCCCCGGTGCCACCAACCCCTTCCCGTGGATGAGCGAAATGATCGACCTGAAGAAAGAGAAAAACTTCTTCGAAACCCGCGTGATCGAGTACCAATCAGGTGGAGCCCTGAACTGGGATTGATTTGACCGTCGTCGGGCGACACATAATTTTTCACCCGACGACACACAATTTTTCATTATGTTGCCAACAATAAGCCTCGCAACTGGGGCTAATAAAGCTAGGTGGCGCGAAATCTGCAGCTAGAAACGCGAAACCTATGGATTTTGTTCTGTTGATAGGCCCGCCCCTAAGGTGGGCCTGTTTCGGGAATTAGCGTGGTGCAGGTAAACCCCCTATGTAAAACCAAGCCTGATGGTACGCCTTATCATAGGTGCCAGTCCGTTGAGGCTGAGATTCAGGAGCTTATTGCCCTAAGCGCTGCTGAACTGGAGCGCCGGTCAGCCCTTTGGCCAAGCACCGTACCGGGGTTCATTTCTCCTGAGGCGCTGGTTTACTTCGCTCGAAACCTGCCGGATGGGATTTGTCGGGACAAATTGACGGAGCAGCTGCTGAACCGAGTAGTTCGTCGAGTACGGACGCAGGTGGTCATGCAATGTCTCTCACCAAAATGAACATCCGGGAGGATGTGGTGACCATTTTGTTGATCTTCTGCTGAGCGACCAGGATGGGTATGACGACCGCCTCGACTACTACGAAGTCAACTTCAACTCGGCCATAGCTTGGGATCGGCAAGACGCTAGCACTCGTCATTGGACACACGAGAATCGGAACGATGAACTTGGCTCTGACGAGGTGGAGGTTTCCGACCGAGTGGATGCTGCAGCTGGGGACTACGACCCCTTTGAGGTCGACGAACTCGACAAAAAATATTACCGGTTGTGGCTCGGCGATGCGATTGACAGCTTGCCTGAATTCCAACGGAGAATCGTCGAGATGTTACGCCAAGAAATTCCCATTGAGTCGAAGGACCCATCGATTTCGTCCATCAGCAAGGTTTTGGGCAAGACCGAGAAGACCATCCGCACGCACCGAGACAAAGCTTTCACTACGTTGAGGTCACATCTCGAACGCAAGGGGAGAAGATAATGGCTGAGAATTCGCCGACTACCCGAGAAGATGTTCTAGGTGTGTTCGCTATGGACTTCGAACCGGGGAAATGCGGAGTGCTGGAGCGATACCTTTCGCAGCACCCCGAGTATTCGCTACAGCTTTTGGACCTATCTCGAGAGATTGATGAGGACAGGCCCTTGAGTGCTGATGAATTTGCGACTGTAAACCTGAGCATGCATCGGCTTCAGAGGCGCATGGCAACGCTTCAGTCTTTGCAGGATGCGCCTGCCAAGATATTCATTGAAGCCGCCAAAGCATCGGCATTACCGATGCAAGCTGCCCTAGCCCTGCGTGAACGTCGAGTAGAGACATCAACAATATGACCGACAATTCAAAGAGTTCTACAACTGCCGAGACAGTCCAATTGATGTAATCATACGGAAACGGGCACTCCATTTGTCAGTATCGAGCTGGCAATTACACCGAAGAGATGATCTATCCGTGAGGTATGTGCGGGTTGATCATTGAGCCAAGCCAAGGCGCCAACTAAGGCAAATAGGTCTGCACCATCTATGTCATTACGAGCAAGCCCCTTAGCTTGAGCACGGTTCAGTAGCCGCTCACCAGAAGCTCGCATTGATAGGCACGAGGCATGAAGTGCCGAATCCGGATCTTCAATCGCTGCCGTCATCGAACCAATAACGCCACGGTGGCTATGAGCGACCGCGATGGTTTCACGCAGCCATGACACAAGAGCCTCATCCACTGCATCGGCAGTTTCAAGTTCTTTGGCTTTGGCCGTGAGCTCGTCGAAACTCGCACGCAGTAGAACTTCTAGCAGTGCCTCCCGAGTTGGAAAGTGGCGATAAAGCGTGCCTAGGCCCACATCCGCCCGCCTAGCTACATCTCGTAATGAGGCTTCGACACCTTGTTCATTGAAGACTTCACGAGCGACCGCAAGCAAGCGGTCGTAGTTTTTTTTTGCATCAGCTCTCATAGTTTGGACTTTACAATCGGATCACCGCTCCGTATATTTGGATCACCGCTCCGTTTTAGCGGAGCGGTGATCCATTAATGTTAGTTCATTCTCGCCCAAGGAGGAAGTCATGTTATCCAAGACCATGAAAGCAGTTCGTCTGCATGAGTTCGGAGGCCCTGATGTGCTGCGCTATGAAGATGCCCCGATGCCCGAGCTGAAAAGTGGAGAGGTACTTGTTCGTGTTCACGCCGTAGGCATTAACCCCCCCGACTGGTATCTGCGCGATGGCTACAAGATGCTGCCTCCCGAGTGGCAACCGAAGGTAAATTTCCCAGTCACCCTTGGGACCGATGTTTCCGGCGTTGTTGTATCTGTAGCGAATGACGTCAGCCGCTTTTCTGTCGGAGACGAGGTGTATGCGATGGTTCGCTTTCCAAGCGGGATGGCCGGCGACAGTAGGGGCTATGCGGAATACATCAGCATCCCGGAATCTGAAGTAGCGCTTAAGCCAACCAGTATCGACCACGTGCATGCTGCCGCGGTGCCAATGTCTTTGCTAACCGCATGGCAATTCATGATTGAGCTGGGGCATGACGAGCCCAATCCCCTTCAGCCAAACAAACATGAGCCGGTACCTCTTGAGGGAAAGACTATCCTAGTCAATGGCGCCGCTGGCGGTGTTGGGCACTTTGCTGTGCAACTGGCCAAGTGGAAAGGTGCACGTGTAATTGCCGTAGCTTCCGGTAAACATGAGGCCTTGCTACGTGAACTCGGCACAGATCAATTCGTCGACTACACCACGACGACTCCAGAGAACTTTGTCCGCGACGTTGATCTAGTCATTGACTCCGTTGGTGGTCCTTCTTCGGAGCGTTTCCTTCGCACACTCAAACGTGGTGGTTCGCTCTTCCCAATTTTCCCCTTAGGCTTCGCCGGTGCTGATGAGGCAGCGAGGTTGGGTATCAAGATATCGGCAACTCAGGTTCGATCTAGCGGTATGCAACTGGCGGAGCTCGCACACTTGCTTGATACAGGACTAGTGCGTGTCGTGATTGACAGTATCTACCCCCTTGCAGATGCGTACCAAGCGCACGAGAGAGTAGCCCGTGGACATATCCAAGGAAAGTTGGTGCTCACGGTTCGCTAGTTGCTGAGATTACAGAGCGTTCCAGCGCATGTGTCCGCGGAGGCTACTTTCTCTACTGATGATCAAGAGCCAACGGTACTTTCTTGATCTGCAGTATGCAGCCCCCAACAGTAGAACTACCAATTAGAGATAAGCTGAATGACTAACATCACGACCAGCAGGGTGCCGCCCGACAACATGGTATTGAGCAGACCGCTATAGCCGTGACAAACGGATGAGACGATGCCGCCACGTTCATAAATGTCGCGGGTGATGGCCTATAGTGCCTCATTGCTTGGAAAATCCCACATTACCCCGTGGCCGCCGGCGAAGTAGATCATGCCGTAATCCTTGGCATTGACTTCTTCAGGCCACGCGGTCATTGCCAGTGCTTTGGACAAGACCGGGTCTACCTGCCCTCGTCGTGCCGAGCTATCAAAATAAGGCCATTTGAGCGAGCGCGGCTCGATTGGAATGGCACCACCCGATGGGCTGACAATGTGCTGCTCATATCCTTCGGCGGCGAATTCGTCATAGGCGTGTGTCAGTTCGGATAGCCGCAGACCGGCGGGGCGCGCGGCATCGTCGTCATGGCTGACGTTGGAGACGACGTGGAGCATGCGCTTGCTCATCTGTGGCTCATCCTTTCTGTAATATTCAGCCCAGCAGTGCGAGCAAGGCTTTGGCTACACCTTCGGAGCTGGCAGGATTCTGTCCGGTGACAAGGCGCCCATCTGTCACGATGTGTGGGTGCCAGTCCGCACCTTTTTCGTAGTGACCACCAAGCCGTTGAAATTCGTCTTCAATCAGGAAAGGTACGACAGCAGCCAACCCCACGGCGGCCTCCTCGCTGTTGGAGAAACCCGTCACCTTGCGGCCGGCGATCAGCGGTTGCCCATTTACGTTGCGTGCTTTGATCAATGCCCCCGGGGCATGGCAGACCAAGCCAAGCGGTTTGCCAGTACGATCGGCAGCTTCGATCAATGCGATCGAGGCGGCGTCGTTGGCCAAATCCCACAACGGGCCATGGCCGCCAGGGTAGAAGACCGCGTCGTAATCTGCGACGGAGACGGATGCGAGCGGTAGCGTCGATGCCAAGTGTTGCTGTGCTGTGGGATCTTGGCGGAACCGTTGGGTTGCTGCGGTTTGCGCATTTGGCTCGTCACTTTTGGGATCAAGCGGTGGCTGCCCGCCAGCTGGCGAGGCCAGTGTCATGGTGGCCCCGGCGTCCTTGAACACATAGTACGGCGCGGCGAACTCTTCCAGCCAAAACCCGGTTTTGTGGCCAGTGTCGCCCAGGCGGTCGTGCGAAGTCAGGACCAGTAGCATTTTCATGATGTTACCTTTCAATATTGATGAGTAATGGCGCCCGCGACCAAGTTGAAGCGAAGACGCCGAATGTTTATCACAGCAGATGCTGACCTACTTCTTTTTCGTTCACATGGTTGAACGAAGATCGTCCTGGGCTGCTGCTCGATGTCCGCTACTTTATTCCGCCCTTCTGCAGCGATAAACTATCTACCAACCAAATCATTTGTGCCTCAAAGGACAAAATGAGTCGCAAGTTCGATCACCTCGCCGACGTCGAAGTCTTTATGACCGTCATGGAACATGGCTCGTTGACAGCTGGTGCGGTTGCCCTTTCCACAACGCCATCCGTCGCCAGCAGGGCCATCAGCCGGCTTGAAGCCAAGCTTGGGACGCAGTTGCTTCGGCGTACCACGCGCCAACTGAGCCTGACGGACGCAGGTAGAATGTATCTGGAGCAAGCCCGAATCGCCCTGTCGACGATTGATGAGGTTGAACGTGCAATCCAGGGGCAGGATGGTGAATTGACCGGCCTGGTGCGGATCAGTGCACCCACCACCTACGGACACTATCGGCTGCCGGCAAAACTACGCCGGTTCCGCGAGCGCTATCCCAACGTCAAAGTAGAACTACACATCGCCAACCGCAATGTCGATCTGGTCGCCGAAGGTTTTGACATGGCCATCCGCGTGGGCCGTCAGCCAGACAGTGGGTTGGTTGCACGTCAGCTGGAGGACGCACCGAAATGCGTGGTGGCAGCGCCCGCTTATCTTGCGCGTGCGGGCCAACCAACCAGTCTGCAAGCGCTGGAAAGGCACACATGCTTGTCGTTTTTGATGCCCAGCACGGGACGCCCAAACCCTTGGACATTTCGTTCTGACGGCAAAGACATTGAATGGCTGCCACCGGCCACCATCACAGTCTCAGAAGATGTGCTGGGTGTGGTATCACTGGCAGAACAAGGGCTAGGGCTTTGCCAGATCTACGACTTTGTGGTGAAGGAATGCATTGATAGCGGCCGGCTCGTGGAAGTCCTGACCGAACTACGCGGTTACGCCAACCGCTTCTCGTTGATCTACCCACCGCATCGTCGTCTTTCTGCTGCCTCGAGAGCCATGATTGAAATACTGACCGAGACGAGCGATTGAGCAGCGCAGTGCTACTTTCAATCAACTAACCACTAACCCGTAGTTTGTACCAGCTATGCCTCGAAACGGTTGTTGGCGTCACGATCGCGCTCGTATCGCCTCGTGATCGGAAACGGCGGCAACCAGGACTCACGACGGACAGTCCAGAGTTCGTAGGTGGGTGTCAGTTGATCAGGGGTATCCAGGGTGCCCAGGTTGACTCCGATTTCATCTGCAGTGCGTGAGAATACGGGCGAACCGCAGCGGGGGCAGAAATACCGTCCGGCGTAATCACGTGTTTCGCCATCAATCGTCACCGCTTCCTGCGGGAACACCGCTGAAGCGTGAAAAAGCGCGCCATGATGCTTGCGGCAATCGAGGCAGTGACAAAGGCCGACCCGGTAGGGGCGTCCCGATGCCACTATTCGGACATTGCCGCAAAGGCAGCCACCTGTGAATCGGTCCATGCTGCATCCCCTGGAAAATCAAGCAGTCAGAATAGTTGCAACGGCAAACAGTGTCCATCCACGGCAAGTGGCCATGCTTGGCACCGATATGAGCAGGTCGTTGCCAGTCACGCCATGTCATCCATGCCGATACAAAGCTGTCATTGAGCCAAACAAGCCTAGAGGGGTACATTATCGACCGTCGTTTTGACATCTTAAGGAAACGCCACAATGAAGAAAAACAAAGCGTCCAGCACGGGTAACCCTGATCCGCTCGACAATAGGCCAGATGCGCCTGCCGACCCATCCCGCCGCCGCCTGTTTGAAGGCTTGGCGGCGATTGGTGCCAGTACGATGCTGCCACTTTCCACCAATGCAGCTGCGACATCGCGCACCGGTTCGCTTGATAACAGACTGAAGGAGAAGGTCAAGCATGTTGTGGTGATCTATCTGGAAAACCGCAGCTTCAACAATCTGTTTGCTGCCTTCCCTGGCCTGAAGTCCCCGCTTTCTGACGCCAGCATTGAGCCTCAGAAAGATCGTGATGGTAGCGAACTCACGACCTTGCCCAAGGTATGGGGGGGAATGGTGCAACGTGGTCAGTCTGTGGGTGGCCAACATTATCTGATCAAGGAGGATGACATTTCAGGCTTGCCCAATGCACCTTGGGTTTTGAAAGATAAAAACAATGCGCCACTGCCTGAATCCATCATCACGCGCGATCTATGGCATCTGTTCTACCAGAACCAGATGCAGATCAACGGTGGCAAGAACGACAGCTTTGTGGCCTGGGCCGATTCAGGCGGCTTGCCGATGGGTTACTACAGCGAGACCCACAAGAATCTGAATTTGTGGGCGATTGCCCAGCAGTTCACGCTGTGCGACAACTTCTTCATGGCTGCATTTGGCGGCTCGTATCTGAATCATCAGTTTCTGATTTCTGCCCGCACGCCGGAATACTTCAATGCCCATGAGACAGCGGCCAAAAAGAAAATTGCAGTATTGGACGACGGCCCGACTGGTTATCGTCTGACGGTAGATCCCGCGTCACCGGACTCGGCGCTGGCGGGGCCACCCAAGTTTGTCAACAATGGTGCCATCACACCGGATGGCTTCGCCGTCAACACCATGGCACCGCCATACCAACCCAGTTTCGTCCGCCCGGCTGAAGGCGGCGACGACCGTTATGCTGATCCAAACGACCCGTCCACCCTGCCACCGCAAACCTATGACACCATTGGTGATCGGTTATCTGCCAAGGGTATCAGCTGGGCCTGGTATGGCGGTGCCTGGCAAACCGCGTTGAATGGCAAGGGTGGCGGCCACCTGCCTAACTTCCAATACCACCATCAGCCGTTCAATTACTTCAAGCGTTACGCTCCTGATACCGACGCTCGCACACGCCATCTGCGTGACGGTGGTGTGGGAGATAGCCCGATCAGCAACAAATTTCTGGCCGATGTGGTGGCGGGAAAACTACCGCCAGTCACGTTCTACAAACCGCAGGGCAACCTGAATCTGCACGCGGGCTATTCCGATGTAGAAAGTGGTGATCATCACGTTGCAAACGTCTTGCAACACTTGATGAGCAGCCCGCAGTGGAAGAACATGGTCGTGATCATTACTTTTGATGAAAACGGTGGATGGTGGGACCATATTGCCCCACCCAAAGGTGACCGGTGGGGCCCGGGCAGCCGCATTCCGGCCATCATCGTTTCGCCGTTTGCCAAGAAAGGCTATGTCGACCATACGCTGTATGACACTACCTCGATCATCCGCTTCCTGTCACGTCGCTTCGACCTGCCGGACCTTGAGGGTGTCAAACTGCGTAATGAAGCCTTTCTGGCACGAGGTGCCACGCCCCCGGGTGATTTAACGGAGGCGCTGCAGCTGTAAAGCTTGTTCAAGGTGTGCAGTTCATGGCAGGTGGCGATTTGTACCGTGACCTGCCCACGCAGCACTACGCGAACACATTGAGCAAATGACAGGCTAGCTTGACCTGCACCGGCCAGTCGGCTACCGCCGGTTGGTCATACTGCGGGCATGGCGGTCTTTCCCGTCCAACCACCATCTGGCGAGAGGGTGGATTGTGCGATCGACTATTCTCATCTCATCATTAAAAGATTTCACGTGGCTAACATTGCAAGACGTGAATCGCATAACCCTACAATATAGGGTTTCAATGTTTCGCAAAACGGCCGCATTGCTTGTGTATTGATGCCACGCCCAAGCGAGCACACATTCCAGGTAAGGATATGACTGAAACCAAGCGTTCACCGCTACCGCTTCCCAATGGCCAGAGCAAGGTGTTGCTGCATTCATGCTGTGCGCCCTGCAGTGGTGAGGTGATGGAAGCAATGCTGGCATCGGGGATCGATTTTACGATTTTCTTTTACAACCCGAATATCCATCCACGTAAAGAATATGAATTACGCAAGAACGAGAATATTCGCTTTGCGGAACAATTTGGCGTGCCGTTTATTGATGCCGACTATGATCGGGACAATTGGTTTGCTCGGGCCAAAGGGATGGAGAACGAGCCAGAACGCGGCGTTCGCTGCACCATGTGTTTCGACATGCGGTTTGAACGCACCGCATTGTATGCACATGAGCATGACTTTCCGGTCATCACCAGCTCACTGGGGATTTCGCGCTGGAAGAATATGCAACAGATCAACGATTGTGGGCATCGCGCTGCGGCACATTATCCGGATTTGATGTATTGGGACTACAACTGGCGCAAAGGCGGGGGTTCCGCACGCATGATTGAAATCAGCAAGCGGGAAGCGTTCTACCAGCAAGAGTACTGTGGCTGCGTCTATTCACTGAGAGATACCAATCAACATCGGGTTGCGATGGGTCGGGAGCGGATCAAACTGGGCGTGCTTTACTATGCACCATCAGTCAATCAGGCGACCCATTCTACAGACACGAACGAATCGGAAACACCCGGTCAAGTTTGATCGGAGAAATGACCGTCATGGCGAACGTTCCACATCGGGCGGTGTCACTTGTTGCTCGTATCGTGCATTCCCATCCGCAATGTAAAGTTGACGGAACGGGAGGCTCCCCTTCATTTCCATGACTGATTGGGTTTCATGACACATTCTCGTTACATCGCCTGGGGTGACAGTGCTGTAGGCAATCTGAAGCAATTGAATAAATTGACCGGACAATCCCATGCCATCATTGCAGTTCTGGATGATTTCCGGATGGGGCCATTGTCGGACGCGGACCAGTTATCCCCTACCCTACGCACCGACTGGTGGAAAGCCGTGTGGTCCGCGCAATGGTGGTACAACGAAGCAGAATATGAAGCGGAATTGGTGGCGTATTTCGCCGAATCTCAACACCACCTGCTGTCGGCCCTGGCCACCCCAGAACCCATTACCATCTGGATTGGCAACAACGCGCATGACCGACTCATGTTGGCCATGATTGCAAGCCTGACACCAGAGCAGACCCCGCTGTCGATCGTGGATGTCACCGGACACGTACCCTATCATCATGAAGGGCAATACGCTGTCGCCATGTGCCCACCGGAATCGCTCATGCCGCTCGCCCCCCGGCCGCTTTCTGACACAGAACGCACCGAGCTTGGGCAGCTATGGGCGGACTGGAAATCAAAGGGATTGGGCTGGCGGGAAATCGACGCAGATGGCCGGATTGTGGATTACCCGCTGGATCATCTGGATGCAGTATTGCTGGCCAAAACAGCTGAACTGAGCCCGCAATCCTCCAGTCGTGTGGTGGGTGAAATCATGGGTCAGCATCCGGGCATGGTGCCAGACAGCTTCCTGTTCTGGCGTTTGGAGCTGCTTCGTCAAGCAGGCCGGGTTGTGTTCACACCACGTCAAGGCCCAGCCCCCCAGGCCCCGACAGTGACGCTCGCATAGCATGATGACCACCGCAACTAACCAGGTGACGGCATCATGTTCTGAGAACCTGTTCAAGGTCTGTCATGAACGGCTGCCAGCGGGGTGATGCGCCACACAAAAACCGGAATACAGGTGTGTGACACATGAAGATGTTGAGCAGCACATCAGCCCTGATCGCGTTTGCGCAATCAGACATTGAACAGGCACTGAAAGCGGCCAGACCACATTGCGTGATTCATGCAGCCACTTCACCGCTTCAGCAGAAAGGCCTCGCATTGCGAGGCTTTGCTGCTTGGCGCTACCGATTTGGATACTGAACCATGTGCCGTTACCTGTCGATGGCAACGAACCGGCCCAGCCACAAGATGATGCTTATCGAATGATGAAGTTACCTGGCGAAACGGCAAAGAATACATGGTTCGCGCAGCTGACCTTGATCCTGGCTCGAGAGGTTCCATCAGGAACGGATGGCAACATGACGCTCGCGCTCCCGATGTTAGGTGCTGCAGCAAGCAGCGGATCAGGCAAATAGGTATAGCCGCCATTCAACGACAGATCGATACGCACCTGTTTGCATGAGATCGGTGCCTCATCGGTCTTTGCCACATCCCATCCAACCGTTTGCACCGAACCACCCGTCAGTACATCAAACTTTTTCGGCAATGTGACGGCAAACGCGCTGCCCGTGTTACGCACGGCCAGTACCGTATCAGCGGTGGCAGTCGTGGCCTGTGTATCAAAGTTGTCACGCACGGTCAGGCGGAAGGTCAGCTTGCGATCCATTGCCGGGTAGGCTTCGCCATTCCCGAGTGGTTCGTCACCCAGTACCGCAGCCAGACGAGGGAAGACCCGCTCACCACTGGTATTGGGCAGATAGGACCGGAACAGGGGGCCTTTGCCATCGTCTTTGAGTACTTCCCCTTGTACTGGTCCTGCGTCCAGTTGCTCCCAAGCGTAGGTCAAGGTAGCGTCAGGGTTACCCGTTGCCTTGCCTTGCAATACAAAAGGTGTGCCCGCTGGAATCGTCAATGTCTTGAATCCACCCCCTGGCATGGTCTGCGGATCGATCCACGGCGCATCGTTGGCATTGATGCTTTTCACTGCACATGCCCCACCTTTTGATGCGATCCAGGCTTGAATCTGATCCTGATTCACCGCATGGAAATAAGGATCGGAATTGCTTTGCAGATTTTCCTTCACCCCACATATACCCGCATACCCCATGATGGTAGAACCACTACCTGGCTCCAGCGCGGAACGCTCCAGCGTGGACCGACGGCCATTGCAACGGTTGAAGCTGTGCCATGCGCCAAACTGGTGTCCTAATTCATGTGCTACATAATCGACATAGAACGCGTCGCCCACTGGATTGTTTCTTCCCGTAGTACCGGCAGCCTTGTTGTCGAGGCCAGGATTATCCATGCAGGTACTGCCGATACGGCCAACGACACCACCGCTGCCCAGATCGACCACATGGCCGATATCAAAATTGGGGGCACCAATGACCTTGTTCACGTTTTCAACGTTTTGCAGCAGAATGTCGCCCGGCTGCTGGTAAGGGTCGGTGGCGGGATCGGTATAAATGATCTGGTCATTGTTGACGACCAGCGTCAAATGCACGCCAATGTCCTTTTCGAATATCTCGTTGACACGATTGATCATGAAGCTGACTGCAGCCAATCCGCCAGGCACCGTGCCGCCAAACTTGCTGGTATAGGCGCTGGTTGCTGCAACGGCAATACGGTAGTTGCGACGGATGTTGCCACTGGCGGCCATCGCCTGTCTGTCACGGGTCTTTGCAACGAACTCCGGTTGGTTGGCGAGGCGCTCCAACCCCTTCTCATGAAATGGCTGTACCGATGCGGGCAACGCACTGCGACGGAAGCTCCAGTATTGAGCCCCGTTGAGTGGCGCGATGAGCGCTTTGCCACTCAGCGTTTCCACTGGTTGCACCAACCAAGCGCCATCCTTCTCATACACGATGGCTTTCATCCCTTGCGGTGAAACATCCAGACGCAAATGGCGGCCTTTGCCATCCGTTCCTTTCAGGCTGCGAATTTCCGGGTAACGCTGTGCCAACGAGGGTGGCAATACACCGGAATCGGTTAGGATGAATTCGGTGAAGCCCCCTTCCGGCAACGGCAATGATAATCGAACGTTCGGGCCTGCCACCTTGTCAAGCGTATCACCGGCGCTGATGGGAATGGCGGCGATTTCCGCCTTCAGGCCGGCGAAATCAAGCGACACGGCCCGAAAACGGGCTGGCTGCGGGCCGACATTTTTATTGAGCGAACGGGCACCGTGCTGTGCGGGAAGATCCTCCCATAACAGTCGAGTGTCAGCAGCAAAAGCTGTCGCCGACACCGCACTGCCTGCCAGCACGATCAATGCATGTTGGATAAGACGGCGAGTTGATACTTTCGTCACTTCATTTCCTTCCAAGCAAATTAGAAAAAATGATTCAGAATTTACAAACACCAGCCCATGCAATTTACAAAACCAACAATTCACAACCAAAAAAACGATTACACCTTTAAAATTTCCGAATGCATCATAGATACATGTAATCACGATTGCAACAGCACAAAACAATACCAAGCCCAAATATCCACGACCACAAAAACCAATCTATGCACGATCAATATTACGATATACGGCAGTCATCAATGCCAAATCCATCATACCCTCAGCCCCATCAAGAAAAATCAGCTCAACCATTCAGATCGGGTCTGACAAGCCACCTGCCATCCACAACCGGCATGACCTGGTGAATATACAGCGATGATAAATGACTTACCTCCATTCAAAACCATGAAAATAAAAAATTCCACCCAACCCAAGCGTCAAAGCATCCATCAACACCAATCATGAATCATCAAATACGGTCGATCACAAATAGTCATGTCGCACACACATTTTCCACAACAAGAATAAATCGACAGCAGACAAAACGGAGCAGAACATCAATTCAGGCAGAAATGACCGGCAATTCAACATCGAAAACCATGTTTAAACAGAAAAGCGGATACCAGAATAGGCTATTGAGTGGACGAGTGGTGACAAACAACTCATCATTCAGCAGTGAAGTGGGCGCGTAGTCTCAGTGCCTGGCGCTTGAGTGCTCGCAAGACCTGTGCAAGGGCAGCTACAGCACGTGCCACACAACGCGAGCTGGTCTGCCAATGACAGATGGACACCTGCTTGCAGCGCCGACCAAGCCTGGTCGCGTTACTGAATACGGCTTCATCACTGCAGGGTAGCTGGGGTGTAAAACGCAACAGCCCCTGATTGATTTGGGGTGCCCACATCAACCTGGCCCCAGGCAATGCGGCAATGTCCATCGCCCGCTCCTGGGCAGCATCGCAACACCAGTCGATCAATGCAGTCGCACTATGCCGTCCATGCATGAAATACTGGCGCCCTGTCTGCTTTTCAACATGACACCACCGCTTGGCCGATAACGGTCACGGTGTCAGATCTGTAATGCTTGCAAGGCATGATCGAAAGGAATGACATGTGTCGGATCAATTGGCCAGAGTGACGAGGTATGCCGGATGGCCATTTTCCAGTCGTATGGGTAGTGATCTGCGTGGTCTGGCGTTTGCACCAGGCCACGATGGATGAGCAGTTCCTGAGCAGTCTCGACCGTAACGTCATCCAGTTCGATGGCGGTCGGCTCTGCAGTCGCCAGATCGAAGCTGCCATCGACGTTGAGCAAGGCAAACCGGTCCGTCAGATAGTTTCGATAGAAACGGGAGCGCCATCTTGAATTGGAACCCCACCCATGGGCCGGATGATTGGTCTTGCGGCGGAACCGGTGATGAGTGAAATAAAGCGTGCTGCGATCCGCGATGCCTTCAATCATGCCCCAGGATGGATGGGCATACACATCGACAGCGCATCTTGAGAACACCAGCTCGCCCAAACGCAAACCTGGCCAGTGCGTGGTGCCCACAACAATGCCTTCGGCCAGGGCAGGCCAATTACCCATACCCACTATTTCACACAGCACAGGGTTGAAGCCTGACTGGCCATCAAAACATTCAAAACCCAACTCGGTGAAAAAACGTCGATACTCCCCCAGCGATACCCGCAACGGTGTCAACAAGTGATCATTCAGCACCGACAACGCAAACCAGGACCACAAGTCTTCTGCTGCAACCTGCCCCGGCAGCGCATGGCGAAGCGCTCGGCAATGATCGAGCGATTGCATCCAATCCTTTGCAGTGCTCAGGTTGGGTAGCAAGATATCCGTAAACAAGGTATCGCCATCATAATTGACAGCTTGTTCGTATAATTCGCGAAAACTATCCATGACCACCCTATATTGCACTCATTGTTAAGATCTGATCACGTGACTGCCGCCAATACACGCACTCTTTCATACCTTCCCTACACCGTTGGCGCCAAAGGAGGCAGCACAATATGAACGAATTTGACACCCTTTTCCAACCCGCTCGATCCCTGGTTGAGCAAGGAAGGCTGCTGGATACGCGCCATACCTCGCCTGCACAACCAGACATCTGGCAATATCTGGTCGATATCAGGCAGGCAAAACACCATGCTTGGCATGCTGATGAAACATTGGTCGAAGTATGGACTGACCTGCGTGAAAAACATGCTGCGATGCTGCCTGATCTGGTAGGCGCATACGAGCATTGGAGCACACATGATTATGACGTGCTGGAAGACTATTTGACATCCAAAGGCCATCCAGAACTGATCGCAGACGTGGAGGCAGACCTGTTTCATGGCTGCGTCAACCACCATTTCAAGGTGGGCGATGCGCTTTGGGAAACGATCATGGCAGCCTATGCTGCCGGCTATTGGCCTTGTGGATGGGGCAAGGCTGCGTTCCCGCAAGGTAACCTGTTGGTATGGAGGCCGACGCCCACCTAGCCCAAGTACTGACGATCCGGCTACAAGGTCTGGCGAATCGCAGCCCAGGTTCTTAAGACCTGTTCAATGTCTTATTGCGCGACCGCGATCGGGGCTCACGTGCTGCTCAACATCCTCAGGTTTCACCCATATCTTCTGGTTTTTGCACCGCACTTCACCTCGCTGACAGCTGGTAGCCACATCATTTCTTAAATCTCTTTACTATATTTATTTACAGCCAATCACTATCATGGTTGTTCCTTTTGTTGCATTCCCTATCAACCTTGAAGGAACCCTTGATGCCAAAACCCTCTCCTGCCTATCTCCTCATTACTGGTTTGATGACCGCCCTCTTTTCCTTGCCAGGTAATGCCGCTGAATTGGCTTTGAGCCCCAGTGCTGCCGCAGATGGCATTGATGGTGGCGAAGCAGGTAACTGGAAGGCAGATGGCAAGTTCGATTTGCTTATCCCCGCACAACAGACCAAAGGCATTGCCTATGTTCGCAAAGTCCGGTCGCTCAACTTCACACAATTGACAGACCGTCGTAGCGTTTACGAATTCAAGCTGCCTGCAATATTGATCAGCAACGATACCCAGATTGCAAGCGCCACGCTTGAATTGCCCATCATCGGCAAATGGGGCGGCGACACCGGCCTGCTGAGTCAGATGTTGCTACATCCATTTAGCGGTAACGACAAAGTGGAACTGGCTGATTTTGCAAAGACCCAGCACTCCGCCATCGTCATCGATCCCAACAAGATGACCGTCAATGCAACCTTTCCGGTTGATGTGACATCTGCTATCAAGGCCATGCGCGGTGGCGCCAATACATCGATTGGCTTTCTACTGGGCATGACTTACTGGAACGATATGGTGAACATTGGCTCACCGGTAAGGCTGCGCGTGCAATACAATGACATGCCGACAAACTATCATCCCATTGTTCAAATCCAGGCTCCGACAACTGGCGCATTGCTGCAGGAAAATGCACCCGCAACGTTGATTGCCGTCGCAACAGATCGGGAAGACAGCGACCTGTCCAGCCTGATTCGCTGGTCTTTGGATGATCAAACAGACAACTTGGGTACAGGTGGCGCAGTGAATGTCAGTTTGCCGGTGGGCCTGCATGTACTCAAGGCTCAAGTGACAGATCAAGCAGGCCAGACAAGCATGACAAGTACCACCGTGCAAGTGAAGCCGGCGATTGCCGCCTGCAGTGCCGTTGGCAATATCCAGCATGAACATATTCAAAGTGTGACAGTGAATGGCCAAGGGCGGGCAGCTGGGAATGACTGGGGGTATTTCGATGGCGTCATTGCACACCCTGCGCTGAATTTGCAACGTGGTCATAACTCGATGGTGCTGACACCGGGTTACTGGACAAGACAACCTACCGCGAGTGAATCATGGCAGGTCTGGATCGATTTCAATCGTGACGGCAGATTCAGTCAGGACGAAATCGTGACCGCCACCCAAGGCACAGGGCCGCTGAAAACAGCGCTGAATATTTTCTCATCCAGACCCGCTGGCAGCTACCGGATGCGGGTCATCATGAATCATGGCGGTGCAGTGCCCGGCTGCAATGGCACCATCTCTGGTGAAGTCGAGGATTATCTGGTCAAACTGAACTGACATTGTGATGGCGGCACGCAAAGGCGGAGAAAAGACTGGCTTTCCTACCCAATCGGCCTATGATCAATCATGGTTGCTGGCCGATGCCTCAAGCCGATCCGGCCGGTCATCCACGTTTCAGGTGATCCGTTTTTCAACATGCCGACATCGCAAGGAGACCACCATGGCAAAAGGCCAACTGCGCGGCAATCGTGAGCCGAAGAAACCCAAGAAACCGAAACAGGCGGTGGTACCTGCCACACCGTTCATTACTCAACCCAAAACAGTAGTGGCCTCAAAAGGCAAACACTGACTGCGATCTTCCATGCAATGCATGAACATCGTTTGATGGTTTGCACAGGCGGCCGACCGGGCCGCCTGTTCGTTTTCCGTTACACTCGCTTCAATTGAATTTGAACCGGGATGCCGACTGTAGTAGCGAGGCCCCCAATTGGTTCAGATGCTTGGAGGAACTGGCCATCTGCCCGATGGCTGCATTGTTTTCCTCAGTGGACTGCGCGATACGTTCAATCTGGCGAGCAATATCCTGACTGGCTACGCTCTGCTCACTCAATGCCGCAGAGATATCGTTCACGGCACTGACCACCTGCCGTGTGCTGTTCAAGATATCCGCAATCACCTGGCCAGCCTCTGCAGACAACGCTACACCGTGATCAACCAGCTCTACGCTTTCCTGCATGCTGGCAACTACCACCGCAACACTATCCAGAATCTGGCGAATCATGCCACCGATCTCTTTGGTGGCGCCGGCAGTCCGTTCAGCCAGACTACGCACTTCATCCGCAACCACGGCGAAACCGCGCCCGTGCTCACCCGCACGGGCAGCTTCGATGGCTGCATTCAGTGCCAGCAGATTGGTTTGGTCCGCCACCGATTTGATGACCGTGACAATACCGGAAACCTGATCAATCAAACGGCTTAATTCCTCCAACTGGCCGGAGGATCGATTGACCGTATCAGCGATCAACCGCATCCGGCCCGCCGCCTGGTCGGTCACATTGGCCCCCTGCGCCGATAACTCGCCAGCTTCAACAGTGACGCGCCGGGTGTCATCTGCGGTATTGTGGATATGACTGATGCTGACAGTCATCTGTTCAACCGCCGCCGCAATTGAGGAAGATGCCTCGCTTTGTACCGTGGCCGATTTCGAGATCTCGACCGAGGAAGTGGCCAGCTCACCCGAGGCCACCGCCAAATCATCCGCACTGTGCTTGATCTGGCCTGCAACCTGTTTCAACTCATCCTGCATATGGTTCAGCGCTGTCAGTAGTTGCCCCGGTTCACTCAAGGCCCCCTTTGGAATGGTATTGGTCAACTCACCCGCCGCAATACGCTGGGCAATGCCGACCGCCAAGCCCAATGGTGTCGTGATGGAACGAATGATCCACCAGGCCAATCCCAGACCCGTCAACAGGCCCAGCACAATACTACCGCTGGACAAATTACGTGCCCAGGCATAATCCTCAGTGGCTGCCTCATATTCTGCCTTGGCTACGGTTGCCTGCAATTCAATCAATTTGGACAGGCTATCGCGTGTGGCATCAAAGTGTTCACGAAATTTGCTTTGTACCATCGACTGTAAGGTGGCAGCCCGGTCACCTGCGTTGGCAGCGGGAATCGTTGCATCCAGCGCCCCCCGAAAGTTTTTGTAATTCTCGGCAAAATTGGCTGCCAATCGTTTTTCTTCTTCTGTTAGATAGGTAGCCATATAAGTCGACCATTCCTTGTCGATACCGGCCACAAATGCTGGCACGCCGCCCATCTCCTGCGCTGCCTTGCCTGGGTCCTCGGCCAACGTTGACATCAACACCCGGCCACGGGCCAGGTGCAGGTTATCAAGAATGGAGGCCAGCTGAACCAAAGGTACCGCCCGATCGGCATAGACCGTCTGCAGACGATCACGAGTCTGCATCATGCCCCTGAGACCAATCACACCCACCAGTATCATCACAACAGACAACAACGCGACCAATACCGCCAAACGGCTTTTTACCGACATGTTATCCAGCATTGTCTGCTCTCCTGGCACGGAATGCGACATGGTCCGGGACTGAGCCGTCAGCCTTGCTCCCTTACCACAACAGCGGGTTGGCGCATGAACCAGCGCCATGTCCCCTATTCAATCTAGCTGGAGTTCGCTGCTTTTTCACGACCATCATTGTGATCGACAACCAACCCGCTGAATTGTTGGGGCGTAGCCGACTTGGCGGCTCAGCGATGGATGCACGCAAACCAACCACGCTTTTAATATTCCAAATTATTATTTATAACATTATTTATTATCGCATTATGATCTATAAGTCTTTGCATCCAACACGATTCACCATGTCGATACATCACCTGCCAACACTCAATCTTGCTGATTTCCAACATGCTGCCACCCGGCCACGCTTTTTGGCCGAACTGCGGGCGGCAGCTCGTGACATCGGGTTCTTTTACTTGACTGGTCATGGTGTCGATGACGACTTGCAGCAACAGGCACTGGCCATCAGCCGCCAGTTCTTTTTGCTACCCACATCGGAAAAGCTGCAGGTACAAATGGCCAATTCACCCCACTTTCGCGGCTATACCCGCATTGGCGGTGAGTTGACGCGTGGACAACAAGACTGGCGCGAACAATTTGATGTGATGCGTGAGTCCATTGCATGGCCGCAGCATGATCCACATGAACCATGGCGCCGATTGCAAGGGCCCAACCAATGGCCAGCAGCCTTACCAGAGATGAAGCGGATCATTCTGTCCTGGCAAGACCAGCTGACCCAGGTCACCCTTACCTTGCTGCGCGCATTTGCGCTGGCACTGGCGCAACCCGAAGGGGCTTTTGAACAGACTGTTCGCGATGGTGCATTTCAGCATCTGAAGCTGATCCGCTACCCGGGGCGCGATCAGGCAGGCAGCAATCAAGGGGTTGGTGCGCACAAGGATTCAGGGTATCTGACATTGGTATTACAAGATGAACAACCCGGCCTGGAAGTGCTGATTGACGAACAGTGGGTACCTGCCACGCCAAAGCCAGGGTCATTTGTGGTGAATATTGGGGAGCTGCTGGAACTGGCTTCCGATGGCTATTTGCGGGCCACACTCCACCGCGTGGTCACACCACCTGCGGGAACAGAACGGCTATCGTGTGCATTTTTCATGGCCGCGCAGCTTGATGCCACGGTACCACTGCTGACCCTGCCCCCCCAGCTTGCAGCCGAAGCCCGTGGCCCGGCCAGCGATCCACATAACGCCTTGTTCTATGAGGTAGGTCGCAATGTACTGAAAGGCCGGCTGCGCTCACATCCGGATGTCGCCAACCGACATTATCACGATCTGGTGGCTGCTTAGCGCCAGCTATGATGCCATATCAACCGACATCACCCGCCACCATCGCTGCGGGTGGTGTCACCTGCCGGGTCATTGCATTTTCTGCAGATTACCGATCCGCACCAGCATTTCAGTGAACATTTGCAGATCTGTACCGAGATCGCTGATTTCCTTGTACTCCCTGGCATTATGAGCGGTGTACTTCTTGCCGGGCATGGCCGGGCCAAAGTTGATTGCGTTGGGCATCTGCTTGGCCGTGGTGCTCCCTGCCGTGGAGACAGGTTTGGCTTCCAGCCCGGTGGTATCGCCAAAGATGTTAAGCAATGTCGCCAGCCAGGGTCCGTTCGGATCACGTGCCATCCAGTTGCCCTGGGAATGGTTGATGTCGAGATTGACCCGGTAGGATTCAGCCCAACGATTCACCCTTGCCGATACCGCCTTACTCAGTGCCACCGGCGTCTGGCCACGCGGCATGCGGACATTGGTGGTGACTTCCAACTTGCCATCCTGCTCACGTAACTGGTTTGGCGACATGGTCAACGGCCCCATGAAATCGTCCGAATACGCCACGCCCATTTTCTCGCCGCGATAACCCAGGCCATATAGATCGTGAATATACTGAATCGCCTTGCTGTAATGGTTGGGCTCCAGCTTGATACCAGACGACAGCAGGAACATGGCCAACCGGGGGACAGGATTTACCCCCTCTTCCGGGCGCGAGCCATGAGCAGAAACACCGGTCATTTTCACTTCCAGGCTGTCGCCCACCGGTTTGAAATCAATTCGGAAAGCCCCACCCTGCGGCGTGTAACGAGCAATGAATGGGTCGCGTGCCGCCGCCAGTTTGCTGGCGATGGCAGACAAATCACCACCTTGCAACAGTGCAGTAGCCGTTTCCGGCACCGTGTTAGCCGACGCAGCGGCAGTCATGGCAATCACCGCCGTCTCTTGGCCGGTGGTCGCTTCGATGGGGAAATAGACCTTCAGATTGCCAGCACCTTTTTCGGCGACGACTGCTGGGTATTTGCTGTCCAGCACAATGTTGTATTCCGGCAACGCGTTTCGCTCACGATAATACTTGATCGCATCACCACCGGTTTCTTCGGTGGTATCAATCATCAGCCGAATGGTGCGTTCCAGCGGCAGGCCGCTTTCCTTCACCACTTTCATCGCATACAGCACGGCCGCCACCGAGCCTTTGTCATCAATCGTACCTCGGCCATACAACTTGTCACCGATACGGGTCATCTTGAACGGGTCCAGCCTGGTGCCATCTTCCAGCACCCATTCATCCGCCACCACCGGCACCACGTCGGCATGGGTCAGGATACCGAATTCTTCCTTACCTTTGCCTGGCAGTCTCACTTCGAACACCCGGTTATCGGCATTACGAAAGGATAGTCCGAAATCCTTGGCCATCGTCTCGACCAACTTGCCAAACTCGATGATCGCGGGATCTTCATGCGGTGGAATTTTGTCGCTGCGTACCGTACGCAAGGCCACCATCTTGTCGATGGTGCGAATGACCAGCTCTTGATTCACCACCCGGTTATACACCCCCAACAGGCGGCCGATATTGATCAGATCATCGCCAGCCAATGCCGCTTTGGCTCGATACCCTTTGACGCTGGCCGCCAGCGCCGGGTCTGCCTTGGCCGCTTCGGTCAGCATAGCCATTAGATTGGTATCGGGTTGGGCTTGCTGTGCACTGATCAGCGCATCCAACTCAGGTTTTTTCAGCGTAGCCGCCGTGGCGGTGTGGCATAGAACAATTGACAGCAGCAGTGACGAGGCGAACAACCGGCAAGGCTTCATCTAGTTGGCTCCGTGAAAATCGGCAGGATGGGAAGTGATCGGAATCAGGCGATCCGACGGCATGGGCAACAGTATCACCAGCCCCGACAGAATTGGTCAACCTCAGGCTCCGTTGACATGCGGGTTGGCGGTCAATCGGGACGACTGCCTGGGGTGGCAGCACACCAGATATTGCAGACAGATCACCAGCGCATCCAAACCCAGCAACCTCCAGGCAAGACGGGTGATGGCGGGCGTCAGTAGGCAGATATGTTCATTTGCACACATCGGCGACCATGGAGCTGGCCAATCCCAGTCCGGACTGCATTCTGGACGAAACGGGGACGACAACCGGTGCACCGTCTGACGGTGCAGTCAGCACATCAGCCTCGACATCGTAAAGCTGCTTGACCAACATTGGTGTCACGATATCGCGTGGATTGCCTGCTGCCACAATACGCCCATCACGCATCGCAATCAGGCGGTCAGCATGGCGAGCGGCAGCAATCAGATCATGCAACACAATGATGATGCTGCGTCCATCCGCAGCCAGCTTTTTCACCAGGTTCAACACCTCGACCTGATGCCCCAGATCCAGCATGCTGGTCGGCTCATCCAGCAACAGCAGCGGGGTTTCCTGCGCCAAGGCCATGGCCAGCCAACAACGCTGTCGTTGCCCACCGGAAAGTGCTTCCAGCGGACGTTGCGCCAGTTCCAGCACGCCGGTGGCCTGCATCACTGCTCGTACCGCTCGTTCATCATCTGTCGACCACTGCCGGAACCAGCCCTGATGCGGATGGCGGCCATGACGAATCAAGCTGCTGACCGTCATTCCCTCAGGGGCCTGCGGTGATTGGGGCAACAATGCCAAGTGCTGTGCGGCCTGTTTGGGCCGCAACTGCCACACATCCTGGCCATCAATCTGCACACTCCCCTGACTGGGTTTGTGCAGCCGTGCAATGCAACGCAGCAAGGTGGATTTGCCACAGCCGTTGGGGCCCACGATCACTGCCACCTCACCTGCCAGCACCTGCAGCGAAACCTGGTGCAGCACTTGCCGCTGCTGATGATGGGCACACAATCCTTGAATGGTCAGGCGACTCATGCCACACCCTCTTTACGATCGCTCAGCAGCAGCCATAACAGGAACGGCCCACCGAGCAGGTTACAAATCACACCGGCTGGCAATTCAGCATGCCCCAGCACCACGCGCCCGATCGTATCAGCGGTCACCACCAGCACACTGCCGATCAAACCGGCAGGTAACAACCCCATCCGGCCTTCTCCTGCCAGCCGGCTGGCAAACACGGGGGCGGACAATGCCACAAAGGCAATCGGGCCGCAAATGCCAATGGCCAGGCCAGCCAGCACCACGGCAGTCAGCAAGGCTTGCCATTGTGTCCATTGCCTTGCCAAGCCAAGGGTTGCGGCCATGTCGGCATCAAAACGCAGCAAGGACAGACGCCGCACGCTCAACCAGGCCAATGGCAATAACGCCACCACCCCGACTGCCAGCGGAAAAGCTGCTGTCAGATCGCGCCCCGCCAGGCTGCCGGCGCTCCAGGTATACAGGGCACTGGCATGCTGTAGCTCTTGACGGGACAACAACAGTTCAGAGAATGCACGAAACAGACTGGCCAAGCCCAGGCCGATGATCAGGATCTCGAAAACCAATCGAATATGTCATTCCAGGCTCAAGTGCTACCCCGTTATGGGCGTATTGAGGTGGTAGGTAAAGCATATCCCCCGGCTCCAATAGCCATTCTTGCTCTGGC